>CAJWXO010000011.1 GCA_913049755.1 uncultured Cryomorphaceae bacterium | reverse complement strand
ATCAACAATTGTAATGACTTCGGGTGGGGCTGGAGGTGGAGGTGGTGGTGGTGGAGTGTTTCTTTGTGTAATAACGACTTCCTCATCATCAATGAAAGCATCTAGATTACCCAAGCTACCTGGGCCATCAGCATATGTTTTCCACTCAAAAGCACCCCAAACAATTGACAAAGCCAAAACCAATCCAATCTGCAAAAAAAGGCCTGTCTTATTTTCTAAATCTGCTTTAAATGTCTTCCGATTCTTCATTTCGGTAAAATTTTATGATGTAAAGATACGCTTCCCTAAAAGTCGAGCAAGGATGATACCAAAAATTAAACCAAGAGTATTAGATATCATGTCCTGGTATGAAAAAGATCGGCCATTTAACATCATTGGTTGAATTATTTCTAAAATGCTTCCTAGCAAAAAACATAATAAAGCTGGTTTCCAAGGCCCAAAAGAAGATCTTGAACCCATGGTGAATAAAAATGATGCGAATAAATATGCAATAAAATGCATAATAAAATCCTCTAATCTAAATAAAACATCTGGCAAACTTGAAGGAGAAATAAGGCTCAAAAAAATAATTATACAGGACCATACAGAACCCAATATTAGCCATAATTCACGTTTAATATTCATAAAAATCAACCACCAAGAAGATCAGCATATTGATCCGAATTCATTAATTCATCAATTATGCCCAAATCGGATAATTTAATTTTAACCATCCAACCTTTGCCATATGGGTCATCATTTACGAGTTCTGGATTCGCATCTAAAAGGTCATTTACCTCCAAAATTTCGCATTCCATTGGAACATATAAGTCACTAACTGTCTTAACGGCTTCAACGGACCCAAATACTTCCTCTTTATTTAATTTTTCTCCCTCTGTTGAGATATCGACAAAGACAATGTCACCAAGTTCACTTTGCGCAAAATCAGTTATACCCACTAATGCTGTTTCACCCTCTAAGCGGAGCCATTCGTGATCTTTCGTATATTTAAGGTCAGTTGGAATATTCATTTCAAAAATTTAAGTGGCAAATATACTAACAGTATTAGTTACCTAGATTCAGTCTCAAAGCAATTCCACTTTGCCATTGATTTGTAGGGAATGCCATTGACGTTTTAAACGTACTAATAGTTTGATCATAATAAAATTGCGCTGCAAGCCTTCTACTTAAACGGTAATCTGCAGTTAGTTTTATCGTGGTTCTTCTCTGACCAGCAGTAGGTTGATTAAACCCTTCAAGAACTCTACGGATTACTGTCTGGTTATCACTTATTCGTAAATCTAATTTTAATTCTAGGTTTGATTTAATATTATTTCTTTGACCTGCCTCATCAACAATGGTGAACTGAACATCACGAATTATATAGCCCAAACCTAACGTTATATCTGTTGCCTTGCTTTCTGTAATTTGATTATTTGCCATACTCAGGGCAACTTGGCGCTGCTTTCCAATCTCAAATTTAAATGAGGTGTTTTTTCTAGTCCTAATATCAATCCCAATTAATGGTGATAAAGACTCCGAAATTGAAACTTGACCTATTTGCATTTCTGAAAGGATATCTAAGTTTGAATTTCTAGGAAATTGATTACTTGGATTATTTTGAATATCCTGAGCTCTAAGCATATTCGTCTGAATATTCTGAACTGTTAAATTATTTGAGTACTTGTGACTTAATGCAAAAGCGGTAAAAACTTTTCGAAAAGATTTTAACCTCATAAGACCAGTATAATTAATTGACCAATTTGGCATAGGAATAATAGACTTGAAGTCAATTCGATTCATAGTTTTAGAGTCTTGATATCCATAAGCAGCAAAAAAGCTATTTAATAAGACATCACTCTGCAGAACTGAGTATCCATCAAAACCATATCTCGAAGAATCTATTTCTTCAATAAAAGATTGAGTATATCCTGGAATATGATTTACCGCACTATCAGAAAGCTGTTTAGAAAATTCTAATCTACTTTTCATGAAATCTTCAAATGCAACACTACCATAACCCGGAGCGCTACTTGTATCAAAAGCACTACGCCAGGATAGCCAGGATGTCGAAAATGTCTCCATATTTTGAGGACTAAAATGATGAAAACCTTTATTGTAAAGAGAATCTATACCAATGCCATCAGTATATCGATATGTACTGCTTTCCTGTAAACCATAATTTTGCGTTGCAGTAAGAGTTATTCTGAAGTCTTTAATTGGCTCAAGTTGAGCACGAGCATTAAATGTTTGAGTAGATGTGCTTAAGTACCTGTTTGGTTGATTTGGATTTTTTATCAGCCAATTATTCCTTGGGTCACTGGCTCTAGTGGTAATGTCAACAGGCAATCCTAAGAGCATATCTAACCCAGGGGACATTGCGGCATCTGGAGAAAATCCACTGAAAACAGGCAAAGGGGTGAAGCCAGGAAGGTAAAGGCCAGTATTCAAGGTTGCACTTAGATTAACAGACTTTACCATAGTCACAATATCCACTACTGTAATTAATATTTTTTTCCCAATACCGCTTTTTTCATCTTCTTTATTTTTTGCACTCTTTGAGTTATTCCCTATTAGACGTTGCTCCATAGCTGTTCGCGCTCCTCTTGATTTTGAATTGTTTCCTTGCTTCAATTTCTTGTACCAGGAAAAATTCTTATAAAAAGTGGCAAAATTAAGATTTGCTGTTCCATTCCATTTACCTGAGTTTTCTATAATATTTCCATAATCTAGGCTATCTATCGACTGTCGAGAGGCGAGTAATGAATTAGCTTTCCAATCATAATCTGCTGTGTATCTCAATTGAACTTGAGCAAAATCCATTAATGGTAATTTATTTATCGGTATGTTCCATGATGTATTGACTGTATGATGATACTCAACAGGCCTGCCGCCTGCTCTAATGTTATCTAATAAAAACGATTTTACCGAATCAACTGAATTTGATCCTGGTAATTCATCTACTCTGACGCGCATACGGGAGGTATAGTCAAGTTTTATCCCCTTGCTTAAGTCCCAGACAACGTTATAATTTCTATCCATTGTGAAATTTTTGCTAAACATTTCTGGCAATTGAAACTTAGGATTATCCACATTCCTCATTTTCATAGTTTGAATAGACCTTATTAAATCTCCACGAACACTTATTTTAGAGGGAGTTAAATTGAAGTTCAAATCCTTAATTAATGTCAAATTCTTATTCTTTATTTTTTTAAAGGGCTGGATATTAAAAGGGTTCGTTTGGAAGTTATAAATAAGAGATGCTTTATGATCCTCTCTGTCATCTTTTAAAGTATTTGCATCACTTCGCAGCACCTCATTAAATGAATATGAAGCTGTCCAATTACTTATATCAAATGGGGTGGGTGCGCGCGCACCAATCTTTAAATTCTCTTTATTTTTTCTGTTATTATTTGACCTATTGGTTTTAGGTGGAGTGCCTCTTGAAACAGTTGGACCAGACTTATTATTGCCTGAAGAACGCTCAACTCTCACATTAGTCAAATTAAATCCCCTGCGAACTGTTCTATCTGCAACCATAGTCCTTAAATCAGATCTCTCTTCAGCACTGTTTAAATTCTCCAGTGCTTTACTCATTTCAATATCAGGATTTAGAGGGTTAAACATAGGTGTTTTCCAATCCTGAGCGTTATTAATAAATAGCGGTAATCTAAGACGTGTTTTAAATGGTAAAAAGCGACTTAGTTCTAAATTTGTTTGAAAATCGTAAGTAGCAGCAGAAAATTTGTTTCTTTCCTGTGGGCTCATATCTAAAGATCCAAATCCAACTGTACTATATGTTCCACTTAAAGCTATTTGCCCAAGGTCAGCAACCTGAGTAGTTGTCCGGGCTATTGCAGAAACACCTCCACGATTATCAAAGTCGGTCATTCGTAATTCATTTACCCAAACTTCAGCACATTTATCCATACCATCATCAGAGCTGCCTGTATTTCTTTTTTTAGGATTACGAACTCCCATCATTATCGTTCTGACATTTCCTAGGTTCGGAACTCCTAAAACTCGTATTACTCCTTCTCCATCATCTTTATCCTCCTGATATATAGTAGAATTTGAAATTTGAGCTTGGTCTCTTTTTAGCTTGAGATTAGTGAACTCCTCAAAAGCTATATCAATTTCATTTGATGAGGGCCAAACTATTCCAGGATCATTGCTACCCCAAGGGGTTACTTTTAAAGGAATTTCATACTCATAATAGTTTTGGCTGTAATCATTACCTAGGCGAATAAATAATCTTAAATCATCATCATTAAGCTGTTCAAACTGATTCCCTGCTTCTGCATGAGCAAAAAGCCTTAACCGTTTATTCATACGCATATCAACAGAAGTGTTCTTAAAAGCAGCTCGTGCGTCCCCATCTCTGAGACCACAAACTCTCATACTTAATGATTGTTCATTTTGCTGAACCAATGAAGTATTGCCCAAAAGCACTTGTCTCTCAATCCCTGGAGGGAGCACATAAGGAATTGGCTTTCTACCTCCATTCTCTTCAAGGTTAACTGCGTTCATAACGAATGTTGTTTCATCCATTGCATCCACAGGTATTAATTCTCTAGACTCTTCCAGTGAAAATCGATACCGTCGCCATTCACCTCTTACAAGATCCAGACGAGCAAGCCTCAAAACTGTTGCTTCTTCCCAACCTTTCATTATCATCCTCATAAAACGAATTGATCGAAAGTCTGATGCTCCTCCTATTCTTTTAGAAGGTTCAAAAACTGGGATTTTAAATTGAATCCATCGAACAGGTTTTCTGGTATTATCAGGAAGCAAGTCTGTTTGAGTTTCGTATATATCTGCAATATGGTTTTTTCCAATAACCAAATCTTCAGGCCGCATGGATATATGATATTGAAAGTACTGCTCTGACTTATTCAGGGTCGCATCCCTGTTAACATCTTCTTTATCCGGTAAATTGGTATAAGTAGCAGGAAGGCCATTAATTAAGGTAGTCTGGGAATTTCCATCAGGATTATTAAAATAACGATATCGTTTCAATATATCGGCATCTGCTGAATCTTGACTTGGCCCTCTGTAGTATGAAAAATTATCACCGGAAGGGTCTGGAAGAGCCTCTTTATAGGCTATGCTATTTGCTCCAAAAGCATTATTCAATGAAGATAGATATGTCTGGCCACCATTGCCCGTTAATCGACTTTCTCTGATATCTCCTAAACCATCTAATCCAACATCCTGGTGCACCCTAGAGCTTGGATCATTATCGAAAGCCTGAACTACGGGCTGATACTTTGATGTATAACCCCAAACGGAGGAATCTACGTCAACTGGCAGACCTGATGATGACAAACCATTCTCAAAACTTTGACGACCATCTTTAAGAATATCTTCAGATAAATTACCTAAATGAAAATACAGATCACCACCCATGGCAATAGGATTATCTAAGAATGGATCCATCATCCAAAATTGGATAAATTCAATATTTTGTTCTTCGAAATTATTTATGGATAGTTGTCGCATTATTCCAGCCCATCGTGATTTCGGATCAGCTAAAGATCCATCAAGATTCAAACCCTTACTATAGTTAGAGAAACCAGATACATCATAATTATATGGACCCCGTTCATTAGGGTCAAACTGCAAATCAAACATAGCTATGTTTCTTGCCATTCCAGGCTGCAAGGGGACATTAGGAAAAACTTCTGCAAGAGGAACAAGACGTTGTCGATGATCAGATGTAATTGCGGGGTTATTTCTAATATTATTGGGGGTCTGACTATTATTTGAAAAAAAAGAAGGATCAATAATATACCAACTCATCCTGGCCCGATTCGCATTATAAGCCCAATCATTGCTTAACGAAGCCTCCGGGAACATTTGATTTTGACCCTCAGGCGTTGAAGCTAAATGCCAAGTTGTAGTTCCTCTTAAGTCAATGGTAGTTTGACTAGTCTCGAAGTCGTCCAAATAAGTGGTAGCATCCCCATTTATTTTAATCCCTTTTGGTGATCCAGGAAGTAATTGGGCAACCTCTGCCTGTATTTGAATTCTGGAAGGTGCATTTGTGGAAATGAAGGGTAATTTATCCATAAATCGCGTTAAACCCGGTAAATTCTTTTGATATTGAGTTTGAAATCCCCAGATACTATTTGCTATCGGCTCATCACCAGAGTTCACTTTTTGAGTCAAAGGTCTTTCTGCCAATCTCAAAAATGTTCCTCCTATTTTCCAGTCTTTTGAGACTTCATGTTCTACCGCAAGACCAGAAAAAGTCTTGGCTTGAAAATTAAACATTGTATTATTTTCAAACGACACTTTAATAGGCATACCTGATTGAAGTATGCTCTCATTAAGGATTCGAACCTGTCCTAAAGAATAATCTACTGTAAAGTCTTGATTTTCGACAAGCTTACTCCCGCCAGCAGTAACAGAAATTGAACCCCTGGGGATATTGAATGAATTAAGCTGTATGACCGAACCTCCAGCACTTTTATATCTTCCTCTGATAAGGAATTTATTTAATTGAGTTTGCTCTTGAGCTCTAAAAAGCGTTGAATCATAGAGCTGTTGAAAAACATACCTGTCTTTTTCATCTTGATTTGATAATTTATTCGATAGGCTTGATCCAAATGGCTCGAGAACTGGAAGAATGACTCGGCCTTTTTGACTCAAAACTGTTACACCCTCCACATAATCAAAAAGCCCATCTGGAAACGGGTCATTATTATTGTTCACGTAATCCATATCCAAAACTTGGATGAGAAGCTTGTCTTTTACTGTGCTTTTCGGTAAAAACGGAATGGGTAAACCAGTTGCATCATTCATATACATTACTTCTAGCCTGAAATCTTCCCTTGATAGTTGAAATGCATTAAGGCTGTAAACATTTTTCATCATTAAGTCCCAAAGGGGTGACTTTACATTTAAAAGAGTGTGTTTTACTAATTTTAGAATTAGACTTTTAGGGGCCATTATCCCATCATTTGAGAATTCCCCTACTTGATATGTTCTGCCATTGGCAGTATACTGATATGCAATAGCAAGCACTTCATCTTGATTCAAAGAAGTATTTAAGGTCATGTAACCTAATTGAGGATGAAAAGTATATTCATTTGACTGAAGTTTTCTTGCATTGGTCAACTCTGAATATTCAATATTAGCATCGTAACCAGAAGTGATCAACGAAGTCCCTGCAGTGGCAGCGTCCCGTACATTCGGAAACCTTAAAAGAAGTTCTCTTGGATCAAGCCTATTTATTCTATTGCTGGGCAATGGATCAATCGTTGGGCCAGGAAAAATAACATCACCATTTCGGTTTGAGCTCGTTGACCTCCAGGCCCTGGACTCTCCTTCACCCAAATCAGTAAACGCAATAATATTTCGAACCTCATTAGGTGTTGTTCTTCTATTGGTGACCCAGACCTCCACTCTTGTTATTTGAATTGGGCTCTGAATAACGGGCAGAGTACTGAGCCATTGCTCATAATGGTCCCTGAAATAATGACTAAGAAAAAAATGTCGGTTGGCTTCATATGAATCTCCTTTAATTGAAAATTCTTGAGTTGTTGCCCCCCCTTGGATATTTAAACTTTGACTTTGGCTACGCTGTTCAGCTACAACTCCAGTTACAGTTGTTTTTCCAAATTGGAATTTCCCCTTTAGTCCAAATAAACTTTGAGCACCTGTAATAAGACTACTACCTGTAGGCATACTGACATTTCCCATCTCCAAAGACTTAATAATATCATCTTCTAAGCCTTTAAAATTTAACTTCATTTTATTTTCAAATCCAAAGGTTGCTTCAGTATCATAATTAATCTGAAGATCTAGCCTTTCCCCTAATTTTCCCGTTGCATTCACCTGCATCTTTTGATCAAAATCAAATGCTAGTGTCTTTCTATTTCTTTCCGGAACGATAGGATTTTTTATATGCTGGAACCTCAAGCCAAACCGAAGCTCCGCTGTACCTTGAGGTCTTATTTCTAATTCATCTGAACCAAAAATATCTTTTATCAAGTCATTTGATAAATTCATATCTGGAACAATATTAATCCCTTCTCTTTTATCTGCTGAACTCCCTTGAGACCATCTACTTTTCCAACCTTCGGTCTCTTGTTGTGAAAATATCATTTTGCTGTAATCCTCTTTTGATAAATACATAGGGGATCCCATAGGAACGTTACCAATATATCTTTGACCTATATAAAATCCTGTAATAGGGTCAAATGTGTAAATTGTATTGATATTATCGGGAGTGTTAATTCCTGGCATAGACCAATTTGTCTGACTAGAGTCTATGCCTTGGGCATTTAAACCCATAGAAAGACTCAGAGTAATCAAAAAACTCCAGAAAAGACCGCAATACGATCGCATTACAATTGGGATAAAGCGATTCTTAAAACATCTTCTAGATCATGTTCACCATCCTTCGAAAGGATTGATGACACTATTCTTTCGACTATTGAGCGCGAAAAACCTAATACAATTAATGCTTGAATTGCTTCACTGCGAACAGATGAGGCAGCTTCATCTCCTGAACCTTTTAAAGTTGCAACACCGCCAACTTTGTCTCTTAAATCAATTACAATTCTTTGAGCTGTTTTAGCTCCAATTCCTTTTATTCTTTGAAGGGTTCCGCTATCTCCATTAGAGATAGCTTGTATCGCTTCATTTGGTCTTAGAGCTGACAAAATCATTCTCGCCGTATTGGCTCCAACACCTGAGACACTTAACAGCAATAGAAAAACATCTCTTTCAACTCCAGTAAAAAAACCGAAAAGTAATTGAGCATCTTCCCGATAAACTGCATGGGTCAATAATTTTACCTCTTTGGCTTCACCAATCTGACCAAACGTTGTTAACGATATATTTAGATAATAACCCACGCCACCGCATTCCAGCACTATGTGTGCTGGCGATTTTTCTATTACACGTCCTACGAAATGATGAAACATTAGATTCCTTTAACGACAGAATTTAGATTTTGGTATTTCAGTGAACTATTAATTTTTCCAAATTCCAGATCCCCATGGAACTATTCCTTTGCAAGGAATACATTCCGGGTTTTAATCCATAGTCGTATGGGTTAAAAATAATGCGATCTACAGAAGGTGCAATCGATACTCTTGAGACAATCAGTCCCCTTAAGTCAACAATTAACAATTCACTAGAAATATTCAAAGGTGATAGTGCAATATTCAGGGATTCATTCCCTACTGGGTTTGGAAAGATGCTGCAGTATTCTTTAGCATTATCAGGTAAATCAAAAGTCTTCGAGAAACAATAGACCATATATATACGAAGAGTATCTGAGGCATCTGTCGCATTAATTACTGTATACCAAACAGTGTCCTGACCAACAGCATTTGTATCGCGTACATAAGCATATCCTGAAAAGTCATAGGCGACAGCACCTGCAGCAATAGTTACGGTACCTTGACTCTGTCCGGCAAAAGTAGGATAGCATAAATCCCAGCAGAAATAATTGGAGTCGACTAAGCCAGATGAACCCACCTTACTTCGAACCAGGTAATAATCTTTTGATGAAGAGGAAATATTTTTCAATGTAATATCTCCTTTTGCCTGCTCTCCTACCATACTATTAACGCATGCTATCGAATCTTTTGAATCTAAAATTAAAGATTGACCTGATACCTGTAGTGAGAAAAAAATAACAAAAAGAGTCGATATAATTCTAAGCATAATGAATGCATTTAATATTCTTGATTCTTTCAAAGGTAAAGATCAAAAGCACGATGAAGTCCTGAATTAGAAATAAATTCACTGTATTAGCCGTAAAAGGTGCATCGGTAACTATATTTAGACCATTCAACACCAATTAAAATTTAACTATGAAGAAATTTCTACTCATTTTTACAATTATGTTTTCAGCTAATGCTCTTTATTCGCAAGCTACAAGACTAGTTTTATTCGAACACTTCACTCAGGCCTCATGTGGTCCATGCGCCTCTCAAAACCCGCCATTTGCAGCTCTTTTGGCAAATACCACAAAAGCGGTTAAAATCGCATACCAAACATCATGGCCGGGTGTAGATCCTATGAATGCTGCCAATCCTAGCGAAGTAGCTACTAGAGTTTCTTATTATGGAGTGACTGGGGTGCCAAGTGTTAGAAATGTATCCGTAGTACCTGGAGGATCTTCACCTGCAAATATCACCCAAGCTCAAATTGACGCTAGATATAGTTCTACTCCTGATATGTCGGTTATACTTACTCATCAACTCACAAGTGGATATGATTCAGTTCAAATTGCTGTTTCTGTTTCAAATTCATCCACATCAACTTTAACCTCAGGGTCTGCAGGTTCATTAAAGCTTCACCTCGCCTTGGTAGAAGAAACAATTAACTATTCCTCTGCGCCAGGATCAAATGGCGAAATTGTTTTCCATAATGTCATGCGAAAAATGGTGCCAGATGCAAATGGCACAACCTTAACAGACACTTGGACTGCAGGCCAAAATCAAACCTATCAATTTACTATACCACTACCATCATATATTGCAAATCTTGGCGAAATAGCATTTGTTGCATTTGTTCAAGATGACTCAAATAAAGAGGTTAAAAATGCTGCTTTTAGTGCTAAGCAAGCAGTTAGCGGTCTAGCCGATGCAAGCATAGCTAGTATGAGTGCAACTACCAATGGTTATTGTGATCCTAATGTCACACCATCGATAACTATCCAAAATTCTGGATCTATGACAATTACCTCTGCAACTGTTTCGTATACGGTAAATGGAGGAAACCAAGTTTCCCAAAACTGGACAGGTAGCATTGCATCTGGACAAACTGCCACTATTGCTTTTCCTCAAACAACTTTATCAACAGGAGCCAATGAAATTATTGGATTAGTTGAATTTCCAAATGGGGCAGCAGATTATGCTCCAATTAATAATACATCATCACCGACTACGGTTAATATTTTAAGCAATACTCCTGTGTATGCGCCTTACTCTGTTGATTTTGAAGGTCTATCATTTGGTGAGTTACCTTCAAATCTGATTAAAGAAAATTCTCCAGGATCTGATCCACTTGTTGGTGGCATATCCCAAGCAAATATTGGTGGTTGGACTACAGATGTTGGTGGATGGGGACAGTCTGCAGGAGCTATGCTATGGGATTTTCCAACTATTAGTTCGGGAACTGTAACTAGCATAATCACAGAAAAGATTTCTTTGTCAAATATTTCTAATCCCAATTTGTACTTAACTACGGCATATGCTGCAAGAGGAGGAAATTCAAATGACCAATTAAAGGTTTATGTTTCAACAGACTGTGGATCATCTTGGACAAATATTTTCTCTCCTGCTGGAAGTACGTTAATTACAGGCACTGATCCAGGAGGTTCATCAAGGTTCTTTCCGTTAGCTAATCAATGGCTGACGCACACAATTTCTCTGGCGAATTACACAGCAGGAAGTGCTATTATGTTAAAACTTGAAGGAACATCTGCTGCAGGTCAAGTCCTATGGTTAGACAACATATGGGTGTCAACAAATGTTCTCGGATCTGAAGAGGATGTTATTCTAGATAACCTAAGCATATTTCCTAACCCAACTTCTAATCTTGCCAAGTTCAATGTTGAACTAATAAGTGAGTCAGATGTTTCTATTTCTATCTTTAATTTATCAGGACAAAAAGTTGTAAATCTAGATTCTCAAACCTTGCCTTCAGGCAACCATATATTAGAAGCTCCTGTATCAGGATTACCTGACGGAATGTATAATGCGCGAATTTCAATCAATGGTAAAGTTCAAAACTTGAGATTCACAGTAACTCATTAACTCACTTAATTCATTAACCTGAAGAGCCTCGCTCTTCAGGTTAATTTTTATATGAAATATTTAATTCTATTTTTTTCCATTCTTATATGGAACTGTTCATTTTCCCAAAATTTACCCAATGCAGAATTAGTTAATCTACAAGGCCAAATTATAGATGCAGCAGACTTAGAAAACCCAGGAAGTCCTTTAATCATTAGCTTTTGGGCAACATGGTGCAAACCATGCATCAATGAGCTCAATGCATTTCATGATTATTTTATTGAGCTTGAAGATACAGGGCTCAAGGTCTTAGCAATTTCCATCGATGACTCTCGCACAATGAGCAGAGTAGCTCCTTTTGTCGCAGGCCAAGCATGGGATTATGAAGTTTATTTAGACCCCAATAGTAATTTCCGAAGAGCGATGGGTGTAAATAACATTCCCCATACATTCTTGATAGATGATAAAGGTTCAATAGTCTGGCAGGCCAATAAATACATTCCAGGAGAAGAGGAAGAGCTTGCAAAGAAAGTTATAGCTATCTCTAAAAAAAGCTTGGTGATAGAAACTAAATGAAATCAGTTCTATTCATTTTTACTCTCTGTCTTCCTTTTGTAGGAATTGCTCAGCAGCAGAAAATTCGTGCAGTTATTCAATCTGATGCTCAATGGTATCTAAGAGATGAAGTTCTTGATCCTAGCGGAGAGTATTTTCCTGATGAAAGATTATTAGGTCAAGGCTTTGCCCTTTTTACCTATACCGATGGAGATTTTCAAGCAGGAATGCGATACGAGAATTATCAAAATGTTATGCTCGGTTTTCCAACTGGATTCAGAGGGGAAGGGATTACTTATCGTTATGCACGTGTAAGAAAAGAAAACTGGGATATTACAGTAGGAAATTTTTATGAGCAGTTTGGGTCTGGACTTATTTTCCGCTCTTACGAGGAACGAGGACTTGGTTTAGACAATGCAATGGACGGGGTGAGGATTATAACCAAACTAAATGGGGGAATAAAAATCAAAGGTGTCCTGGGGAGACAGAGAAAATATTTTACAAAAAGTGAAGGTGTGGTCAGAGGTGCAGATATTGAATGGTCAGCCAATGAATTAATACCAGCTTTAGGAAAAAAAGGAATATTTGCAAGTGCAGGGGCAAGTTTTGTAAGTAAATTTCAAAGAGGTTTTGATGCAATTTTGAATTTACCCCAAAATGTTGGTGCGTTTGCTTTTAGGACAAATTTAAATTTTAAAGGGGTTAACTGGAGTACAGAATGGGCCCATAAAATAAACGACCCTAGTTATGATAATGGTTATATATATAGACCTGGAAATGGTTTAGTAAGTACGATAAGTTATAGTAAAAAAGGATTGGGCCTTTTAGCTTCAATTAAGCGAATTGACAACATGAGTTTCCGCTCTGATCGCAATGGGCAACAATTTGATCTTTTCATAAACTTCTTGCCTCCAACTTCTGAACCTCATACTTATGCTCTAGTTGCCCTCTATCCTTATGCAACTCAAATTAATGGAGAAATTGGCGGTCAATTTGAAATAAATTATATGATTCCAAGAGGAAGTCCACTAGGAGGAAAATATGGGACTAGGTTGACAATAAATTCAGCACTGTCTAATAGTATTGATAAAAGTGTTTTGGAAGATGGAACTCGAGGGCAAAAAGGAACTCAGGGATATATATCTGAATATTTCAAAATTGGACCCACCATTTATTTTAGAGATTTAAATGGCTCCATCTCACATAAGTTCTCAAAAAAATATAAAAGTCAAATCAGTTTCTTTCGTTTGAAATACAACAAAACAGTTTTGAATGATGGCGTTGGAGATATTACTCTTTTAGAAAATCCCGATATGGATTCCGTAATAAGTATAAATGCCGTTGTTTGGGAAAATCAATTTAAAATCCCCAATGGGCAAACAATTCGAAGCGAATTACAATGGTCTCTCGCAGATGGATTTAGAGGAGACATGGGCATGGCTTTAGTCGAATGGACAATTAATCATGATTGGACTCTAGCTGTACAAGATATTTATAACTACGGCCATCCAACACCAAGTCGACGTATTCATTATCCCATAGTCTCCCTTATACACTTTAACGGACCCACCAGAGTTCAAATTGGATATGGAAGACAACAGCAGGGGGTATTTTGTGTCGGAGGTGTCTGTCGAGTTGTTCCCCCTTCAAATGGTCTAAGTATGTCTTTAACGACTAGTCTCTAATGAATTATTTAAAAAAGTTTGTTGCCTTTATGTTTTCGTGCTATTTATGTTTAAATAGTTGTGACGTTATTGATGAACCTTTTAAAGAAAATACCTTTATACCAATAGATACATCTTCAACGGTAATAGGTGACACTCTGATTCAAACAGCGCGTGCCGTCATAGTTGAAGATTTTACAGGACATAGATGTAAAAATTGCCCAAAAGCATCCAAGGCAATACGAGAATTAGATAGCCTCTTTGGCTCTAGCGTAATTCCATTGGCCATTCATGCAGGACCCTCAAATTTTACAGGAGTCAATAATGACTATCCGATTGATTTTACGACTCAGGAAGGTGATGATATCGCCACACATTTTGGAGTTTTCGCACTTCCTATGGGCCTTGTTCAGAGATTAGATTATCCAAATTCACACCAAAAGACTTACTCAGCTTGGTCGGGGTTAACATTCTTGGAAATGGCTAAACCAATAGAAGCGTTATTCTCACTAAATGTTAAATATGATAGTGCAACCAGAGTTGCCGTATTGAATTATTCGGTAGAGCTCAATTCACTTCAAACAAACCCTCTTTGGATTGCAGTTTATTTAAAAGAATCTGGAATAATTGCTCCGCAATTGATGCCCAACAACGCTAGAAATGAAACATATAACCATGCAAATGTTTTTCGTAGTGCCCCGTTAGGGCCATTGGGTACATTGATTTCTCAAAATGGCGGAGTCGAAGGGCAAATATTTTCCGGAAGTGCTACGTCCTATCTTGAACCTCTGTGGGAAGCTAAAGAATGTGAATGGGTGATAATATTATATGATGAATCCAATTACAAGGTCATTCAACCAGGGTCTACTTTTGTTTATCCATAGCGGATATTTCTCCCAAAGTCAGATTACGCTTTAACCCTTCAAAACCGGTTCGTTTAATCGCGCTTTTCTTAAAAACGCGACCAAAGGTTTCCTCTGTGATTTCTTTCCAGTCATTCTCATTCCAATCTTTCCAAACTCCAGGATTAAAACGATCTTCATTGTTAGGCTTCGAATGACGGTTCCACGGGCAAACATCTTGACAGATATCGCATCCAAAAACCCAAGGAGATATTGACTCCTTAAAATCAGCAGGCAAAGCCCCATGGAGCTCAATTGTCATGTGGCTTATACAACGATTACTGTCAATAACCTCAGGTTGAACAATTGCGCCAGTAGGGCATGCATCTATACATTTCGTGCATGATCCACAATGATCATTCTCTAAATGATCTTCAGGTAGATCCATATCAATTATTAACTCCGCAAGAAAGAAAAAACTCCCTTCGTATTTCCTAAGTAATAAGCTATTCTTACCAATCCAACCTATTCCACTTTTCTCGGCCCAAGATCGCTCCAAAACTGGAGCAGAATCAACAAAGCATCTCCCCTCGACATGCCCAAAATTAGAACGAAGTGAGTCCAGTAACTCAAATAATTTCTCTTTTATCACAACGTGATAATCCTCTCCATAAGCATATTTTGCAATTTTAGGGAATGAGGCATCAGCCTTTATGATTTCCTTTTCTGGATAATAATTATAAGCCAGGCTGATTACAGAACGAGCCCCTGGAACTAATTTTCTCGGATCTAAACGTTTATCAAAATGATTTTCCATGTAAGCCATAGAGCCATGATAACCATGCTTTAACCATTCCTCTAAGCGAGGAGCTTCATCTTTAAGGAATTCCGCTTTTGAGACACGGCATGACAAAAAGCCTAACCTATTTGACTCTTGCTGCAAAAATTTCTTTGCATTCATTTTTCTAAATCAAAAAGACCCTTTTGGTTTGGGGCTTTTCTCCCTAAGTGCTCATAAGAAAGATCCATCGCTACCCTCCCTCTAGGAGTCCGAGCGAGATAACCTTCTTGAATTAAATATGGCTCATATACTTCTTCTAATGTCTCTGATTGTTCAGAAACT
Organism: uncultured Cryomorphaceae bacterium; assembly: GCA_913049755.1. The sequence continues at coordinate 4,998 of CAJWXO010000011.1, read as the reverse complement.
GCAGTGGCCAAGGTGGTTAAACCTACAGGGCCTCCTTTAAATTTATCAATAAGAGCAGTTAAAATCTTATTATCCATATCATCAAGGCCATGCTCATCCACGTCAAGTGCATCCATACCATATCGAGCAATACTAATGTCAATTATACCTTTTCCTTTTACCTGTGCAAAGTCCCTTAGTCTTCGAAGCAATGAATTTGCAATACGCGGAGTACCCCGACTCCTTCGAGCAACTTCAATTGCTGCATCTTGCTCCGTTTTAATATTTAAAATTCCTGATGACCGTTCAACAATTGTGCTTAACAACTCAACTTTATAATACTCTAACCTTGTCGAAATTCCAAAACGAGATCTTAAGGGAGCGGTCAACATTCCAGATCGAGTTGTTGCTCCAACTAGAGTAAATGGCTTTAAACCGATCTGGACTGAACGAGCAGAAGGGCCACTCTCAATCATAATATCGATTGAAAAGTCTTCCATCGCTGAATAAAGGTATTCTTCTATTACAGGACTTAAGCGGTGTATTTCATCAATGAATAAAACATCATTCTCCTCGAGGCTTGTTAATAACCCAGCTAAATCCCCTGGCTTATCTAAAACAGGGCCAGATGTCAAGCGAAGATTCGAATTGAGTTCATTCGCCAGGATATGGGCTAAAGTGGTTTTCCCCAAACCCGGAGGGCCATGCAGTAAAACGTGATCCATAGCCTCTCCCCGTTCTCTAGCAGCTTGAACAAATATTTTTAAATTTTCTAAAGCCTTCTCTTGTCCTGCAAAATCATCAAATCTAGCAGGACGAAGGCGCTGTTCAGCTTCTTCTTCTTTCGAGGATAGTCCTTCTTCTTCAAAACGTACCATTAAGACAAATTTAAAAGGAAAGGGCCACCGATTTGGTGGCCCTTAAAAACTCTTTCAACAATAATTAATGCCCAGGTTCATCTTTTAGTCTAGGAGTAGACTGCGGGACAAAATCATCATCGTGTCCTGGCTTGCTGTAATCATAGGGCCAACGGTGAACCGTTGGAATTTCACCTTCCCAATTCCCATGAATATGCTCTACTGGAGTCGTCCACTCTAGAGTATTTGACCGCCATGGATTTTTAGGAGCGACTGGGCCTCTCCACATAGAATAAAAGAAATTGAATAGGAATATTAATTGAGCAATGCCGCCAAAAATGGCAAACATTGTTATAATAACATTTATGTCTTGTAATTCGTCAAACATTGGAAACTCGGCATTGCTGTAATACCTTCTCGGCAGACCAGCGAGACCAGTAAAATGCATGGGGAAAAAGACACCATAAGCAGAAATAAAGGTTAACCAAAAATGCAAATAGCCCATGGTCTTGTTCATCATCCTTCTATACATTTTAGGAAACCAATGATATACCCCGGCAAACATTCCAAATATCGCAGAAAGACCCATTACAATATGGAAATGAGCTACAACAAAGTATGTATCATGAACATTAATGTCTAATGCGGAATCTCCTAAAATAATACCTGTCAATCCGCCAGCGACGAAAGTGCTTACTAATCCAATTGAGAATAACATTGCAGGTGTAAATTGAATATTACCTTTCCACAAAGTAGTTATATAATTAAACGCCTTAACCGCAGAAGGAATAGCAATAAGCAGAGTAGTAAATGTAAATACTGATCCTAAAAATGGATTCATACCTGTAATAAACATATGATGACCCCAAACGATAAAGGATAGAAAAGCTATTGCCAATATTGAACCGATCATTGCTCGATAACCAAATATTGGCTTTCGAGAATTAGTAGCAATGACTTCTGATGTTATTCCTAAAGCAGGTAAAAGAATAATATAAACCTCGGGGTGTCCTAAGAACCAAAATAAGTGCTCATAAAGAACTGGACTGCCACCTTCATTATGAAGAAGCTCTCCAGCAACCATTATATCTGACAGATAAAAGCTTGTACCCAGCAATCTGTCAAACATTAAAAGAAGAGCCGCACTCAGTAAAACCGGAAAAGAGAGAACACCAAGGATTGCCGTAACAAAAAACGCCCAGATAGTCAAAGGAAGTCTATCCATACTCATTCCCTTTGTTCTCAAATTAATTATAGTTACTATATAATTTAAAGACCCCAATAATGATCCTGCAATAAATAATGTCATGGAAACCAACCAAAGTGTCATGCCTGCACCAGAACCGGGCATAGCCTGTGGCAAAGCGCTAAGAGGAGGGTAAACTGTCCAACCACCAGATGCCGGTCCCGTTTCAACGAAAAGAGAGACTACCATTACAACTGAAGATGCGGCAAAAAACCAATATGATAGCATATTTAAGAATCCCGAAGCCATATCCCTAGCTCCAATTTGCAAAGGAATTAAGAGATTTGAAAATGTTCCAGATAGGCCTGCAGTCAATACAAAAAAGACCATTATTGTTCCATGAATTGTAACCAACGCCAAATAAATATTTGGGTCCATTTGCCCTTCTGGCGCCCATTTTCCGAGAATAGACTCAAGAATTACAAACTTTTCATTTGGCCATGCTAATTGCAATCTAAATAGCATTGACATAAAGACTCCCAATACTCCCATTAGCATTCCAGTAACTAGGAATTGTTTACCAATCATTTTATGGTCCATGGAGAACACATACTTTGTCCAAAAGTTCTCTACAGGATGCTCGTGATCATCATGAGAAATCACCTCTTCATTTATTTTTTTCGCCATAGCTCAACGATTTAAATTGATTCTTTAACAGTCTTTTGTTCCGATAACCATTGGGCATATTCCGCTTCGGTTTCTACAATAAGGGGCATTTGCATATTGTAATGAGCAGAACCGCATACCTTGTTGCAAAGCAACAAATAGTCATATTCGTAAAACTCTTTACCAGCCTCTAATCTAATCTTATTTATTCGTTCAACTTTTTGAATTACATCAGGATCCATTCGGATCTCTTCAGTTGTAATTATAGGTGTAAACTGAAATGAAGTTTGGGCTCCTGGAACACAATTCATTTGAGCCCTAAAATGGGGCATATAAGCAGAATGAATTACATCTTGAGATCTAAACACAAACTTAATAGGCTTGCCTACAGGCAGATGCAATTCACTGACAACTTTATCATCTTGACTAGCAGCATCCATTGTGTCAACACCTATAGTATTAACTCCTTGAATAAGACGGACATTTGCATTACCCAAAGTATTATCATCTCCAGAATATCTTGCGATCCATTTAAATTGCTGAGCATATAATTCGATTACAATGGGCTCCTCATCGTTGTCAGGATTCCAGACATTTGACCAAGTTGTCATCCCGTAAACGATTAAAACGGCAAGAACAATTGCCGGAACTATTGTCCATATAAACTCTAATTTATTGTTATGTTCATAATATGTTGCTTTTTGCCCTTTTTTGCCTCTGTACTTGTATGCAAAAAAGAATAAAATTGGCTGAACGATAAAAAATGTGACAACAATGAGTCCCATGGAAATATCCCATAACATATCAATTTCTAATCCGTGCAAAGATGAAGGCTTAGGCAGAAATAATGGACTCCAGGCATTTACCATCCATACAAATGAAGACAAAAGACCAAGTCCAAAGAGGAGCATTAGTCTACCCTGATAATTATTGTCTTTATTTGTGACTATATATTCATCTCGCTTACTGGCCTTTGCAGCGAGCTCGTAGATGCGAATAATTTGCGCAATTGCAAGAACTAATAGGAATAGCACAATGGCTATTAGAAGACCGGTCATATCAATATAATATTATTGGTGGAACAGTTTACTTTCATATATCATAGCGTGATTTTTCATTAGAAGAGGGGCAGAGGAAAGATTATATAAGACGATGTAAATAAAGATACCTGCGTAAAATAAAAAGCCACCTATCTCAACCCATCCAAAACCATAATTATATCCAACAGAACCCGGCATAATCATAATATAGTGATCCATCCAATGCCCTGCTAAAACAAATACTGCCGCAAGCCCGATGAATCCAGCTATACGTTTTGCGTCGCGAGACATTAAAACCAAGATCGGCATAAGGAAATTCAATACAACCATTGTCATAAACAACAATTTATACTCGCCAAATCGAGCTAAATAATATGGTGTCTCTTCCGGTATATTAGAATACCAAATCAACATATATTGAGAGAACCATAAGTATGTCCAAAAAACACTAAAAGCAAACATGAATTTACCCAAATCATGCTGATGATTAGAATTAACCCATGGCAGATACCCACCTATTCGCAGATAAATAACCAATAAGTTCAATACCGTTAATGATGTAACAAACATTCCAGCAAAAGTGTACCATCCAAAAAGTGTTGAGAACCAATGCGCATCAATAGACATTATAAAATCCCATGCACTTGTTGAAGATGTTATCGCGTACAAGACTATAAATGCTGCTCCTAACTTTCTTTGAGTAAAGAATAAATTTTGACCCGAGGGCAGACGATCTTCTCGAAGACTATTTCTGCGGAATAAGTATGCAGCACCTCCCCATATAACCAAGTATATAATTGTACGCACAATAAAAAATGGTGCATTTAAATAAGCCTCTTTTCCCGCGATTAGGGCATCATAGTTAGAACTCGATGGATCCATTATTCCTTCCTGCATCCAGTGCCAAATATGATGTTGATGCATGGAGCCCGTGATAGCCAAAAACAGCAATCCGAGTAAAGGAACAGTTACAAACAATGACACAGCTTCCATTACCCTTAGAATTCCTGCCGACCATCCTGCCTGTGCCGCATATTGGATAGCCAAAAAGAATAAAGTACCTACTCCAATACCTAAAAAGAATATTGTATTCACTAAAAAAGCAGACCATGGTCGATTTGCGGCACCGTGATCTTCATGACCTCCGTGAGCATCACCAGCATGAGCATCATCAGCATGAGCATTAACATCACCAGCATGAACATCATCAGCATGAGCATGAACATCACCAGCATGAACATCACCAGCATGAACATCACCAGCATGAACA
>CAJWXO010000010.1 GCA_913049755.1 uncultured Cryomorphaceae bacterium | reverse complement strand
TTTTTCAATGGCTGGCGAACTAATTAATTAAGGATGAGAAACAAAAGGAATTCTAGTTTTTTTTATGGCTTACTATTCTTTGTTCTTTTTGGAATAGTTTCTCTAGTGATATTTTCAAAGGTCATTGATTCTCCAATTCTTGAAAAGAAACAGGAGAAATTTTCAATATTTATTCCAAAAGAAGGTAGACTTCTTTCTGAGGTGTTAGATTCTTTGGGCTCTAAAGGTCAGATAAAGCATCACCATGCTGTATCTGTTTTAGCAGATTTAAGAGGTTATGATTCCGCTAAATTTGGCCATTATAAGTTAGATTTAACGATAGGAGTAATGGATTTTTTAAGGAAATTAACTTTTGGGTATGAAGATCCTTTAAAAGTTAGGATAGGTGGGTATAAGAGTCGTGAAGCATATTTGAAAGAACTATCAAACGTTTTTCCATGGTCTATAGACTTATTAAGAACTTATCTTGGGAATGACACCTCCTGGTCTCGGATTATCCCCAATACTTATGAGATGTATTGGTCTAGTAATCCAAAGGATATTAGTAATCGATTGCGCAGAGAATACCATGTATTTTGGAGTAATTATCGTCGAGATAGGGCCGAGGAGCTAGGTTTTACTCCTGATCAGATTATGATTATAGCATCAATTACTCAGGCAGAGACTAAAGCTCTTGATGAGCTACCAAGAGTAGCAGCTCTTTATATGAGTAGATTAAGAATTGGAAAGCGTTTAGAGTCCGACCCAACAGCAGTTTTTGCGTATCATGAAATGAATCCTGGAGCGGATATAGTGAGACGGGTATCTAGAAAAATCACGCGAATAAATCATCCGTATAATACTTATACTATTCCTGGACTTCCTCCAAGTCCAATAGCTACAGTCGAACCGGAAATCATTGATGCTGTTTTAAGTGCTATTCCGAAAGGTGAATTGTATATGTGCGCTGATCCTGAACGCATCGGTTATCATAATTTCACATCATCATTTCGGCAGCATCTAATCAATTCATCAAAATATCAAAGAAGCCTTAATCGACGTGGGATTCGACGGTAAGGTTTTTGAAAAAGATGACCCCATCGATTGCATCACCGATAATCACGGAGTAGTTTTTTATTTCATTTTTTAATAACATGATGGACAGTTCATTCACAACTCTTCTTTGGATAGCTGTTTTTACTAGTCTGGCTCTATTTGCCAAGTCATAACCGTCGTTGGCTAGTGACCAAATCGCATCTTCTGTGAAATCAATAGTGATGTTATTAGTCTGATCAAGCTATTCTAACTATTGGTTTGAAATATTTCACCAATTAACCTTTACTTAAAGCAATTCCTAAGACGAGATAATCTAAACTTAAAAATTAATTTCTATTTTTTCGTGCATTACTGATGCCATTCTCAATTACTTGTTGAGTTTTTATTTACATAAAGGACTTCGTGTTTTTTTGCGGGGATATTCTTCAATTCTTAATCACGGAGTTTTTCAAAATTGATATTTGATCTTTGAATTAATGATTCACAAAAGCTAGGATTAGAGTCTAAAAAAAACCTAAGAAAATATGAAGAGGATCTATAGCTTGATGTCTATTTTTAATGCCAATTCTTTGGGCGAAATGTATAGCATTTTGAGTTTTCAATGTAAAGTTTTTCATTACATGTAGTTTTTATAAAGTAGCTGTTCAAGCGGAATGCAGAAAGGTTTTGAGGGCCAAAATGACAGTATCTGAATTAGAATAATGACATTTTGGCAATATTAAAAAAAAGCACTTTTGAGAAGCTTTATTTTGCCTTTTAGTGCTGCACTATAAACTTTCTTACTATAGACTTTCCTTCAACGATAGCCTCAATAAAGTAGAGGCCGTTAGACCATTCACTTGCATCAAAAAGCACCTTATTGTAACCCTCTTCTCCGCTGACGTCTTTCTTCATGATAATTTGACCATTCATGTTGGAAATCGAAAAGTCAACATTGAGCTGTCTTGATGCATTAAAATGAAGAAAGCCTTCTCCTGATATTGGATTTGGAGAAATATGTCCCAAGAAAAAGCCGGGAATAGTTATTTCTGGAATTCCTATTCCAACAATATCTGCAGGTGTTCCAGCAGGCATTTCTTCGAGGCAGAAATCATCAATTGCCCAACCTTGGTCATGAAGAGTATAGTCCGAGCCAAATCTAAATCGCAATACTAAACTTCCCGGTCTGTCCACTGTGAATTTAATGGTAGAAGTAATATATCCATTAGTGTTTCCAGACCAACCTGGTCGAATAATATCCAATGATGACACATTCGTAGTGTTGTACCATAGACCATTAGTCAGAGTGCTTCCCAGAGTATACCATGTGATTCCACCGTCATAAGACCAATCGACATTTCCTCCATCATGGTATAATTCAGTAATCATGTTGTGGTTAAAACTGAGGTTATAAACTTTAAATGTATCTAAGACAAAAAATGGAGTATGAAGAGCGCTTTGACCCATATGATTATAATTACTATCCAGTCTAGTCATCCAAGCCTTTGTTCCGCTTGAAGCCCCCATAATGTTAGTTTGGTTTGGAGTTCCAAATTCCCAATCATGTTGTAAAGTCTTAACTGAAGGATGAAGCGGCAGCCATGACGGAATTGCTGGATCTTCAAAGTCGTTACAATAGGGGTTGGGCAAATCAATATTAATCCTGTCCAATGTTGTAAAGGATAAGCAAAGGGAATCATCAGAAACTAGATTATCTCCTTTAGCATTGGGCCTAGAGGTTTCAACACAAATATTGTATGAACCTGCTCCGCTATTAACCCAAACTTGATCGAAATTATACCATTGGCGCTGCGCACGCATCATAGGGGCAGTCGCACCAGCTTTATTTTTGAAGACAACGGTTTCAAAACTAGTCCATGGTCCTCCATTAACTTTGTATCTCACTTTGCAGGAATCTAGAAGTTTTGCTCCCGTATTTTCGATACGAACTCTCAAATGAGATGTGTCTCCTGGAATGATAAGATATTCAAAAGTTTCAATTTCTACCGGAGCTGCTGAGTTCTGAGGGGGAACATAAACTTCAAAGTCATCAATTGCCCATCCTTTGGCACTACTTCCAGCAGATGATACCATTCGAACTCTTAATTGAATTGGATTTGTAGAATAGTCCCAAACGCTTAATGGAATTGAAGATGTGATCCATTGACCTCCGCTGCTTCCAAGCCAACCAGGACTATTTAAAGAAGGTACAGCGGCTGATCCATAATTGGAACCATACCAATTATAACCAACAGACATTGAGGCATTTCCTAAGGTATTCCAGTTGCCATTTTGGAAAAATTCAATTACACCTCCGTCGCTGGGAGCAAATTCAAATTTATGCTTGAAACGTAATTCAGCTGCTACCGTTGTATCAAATTCTGTGAGTGTTGGAATTCTCAATATTTCAGTCATTCCTGGCTGATAATTATCTTTTAATCCCGTGATCCAACAATTTGTTCCTGAAGCAGCGCTATTCCAGCCACTACCTTTTGAAGGTGTTCCAAATTCCCACATTTGCAGAGTTCCAGTTCCCCCTTGGCCGAAGAAACTAAACTCATCACCAATGCAATTATCAAAATCAACGGGCCCAAATGCAATCGGGTATGAAGTTGCCCCAGAAGATATTTTGGAAGCGGTATCGTTAATAGCAAAGCCATCGCCTGTAAGGGTTGTCCATGCTTTTACTTCAAAATCACCATTATAATAAGTTGGAGGAGTAGCAACTGTTATGGTTGTTTCTGATCCCGCAGCTAAGGTTCCTGAATACGTCGTAGTGTAGGTGCCAGAATTAGTAGGAGTACATAAATCTTGTATTGAATATGTAATTGGAATATTAGATTGGGCTATAGTTCCGTAATTGTAAACCTTTAATATGACATTTTGAGGATTTAGTAAATTGACCGAATTAAGGGGTGAATTAACGATACTTACACCAACATCAGATGCTGGTCGGTCATATATGTATAAATCATCTAAAGCAATGTCTGCCTTAGCACCGGACCCTATTTTTCTTGCAAGTATTCTGATATTAACAACATCACCAGCGTAAGCTCCTAGATCTACTATTTTGAATTTCCAATCATCAACTTCTTTTGATTGTTGTTGGGCTATTATAGGAGCTCCAGCAACGGTCTGCCAAGTATTACTGCCATTTGGGATAACTTGAACATTTAATATGTTGATATCAGAACCGTACATATGATACCAAAATGTCAATACCGGATTTGTTAAAGATGAAAGATCAACACATTTAGTAGTTGCAAATAAGGTGGCGGGACCATTGCTTCCATAAGAACCTTCTGCATACATGTAATTACCTTTTCGACCTCTTGACCAACGAGGACCTGTAGAGAAAGTAGAGGTTAAATCATTTCCTATCATAAAAGCATAGTTTCCAGAGTTGGAAGCTGGCAATACTTCCCAATCTGAGGTGTTAAATGTTCCGGGATTTGCAGAAGTCCCATTTCCTGCTGCCCAACCAGATCCATCAAAATCTTGTATATGCGGAAATTGATTTATGGGAGTTTTATGTTCAATAAAAATTGGTCCTATACTGTCATTACTGGTATTTGGATCTCCAGGAGCCTCAGACCATGCATAGATATCGTAATTGGTAAAAGCACTTAGATCTGCTTTTGGAATGAAAGTGTGAGAAGCTGTGTCTCCTAGTCCTAAATTTTGGTACAAGGTATCTCTTCCTATTACCGTCGTATTGGTGGTTAAATTTGTCACCGAATAAGCCAGTGGTATCGTATCGATAGGGAAGAAGCCTTCAGATCTTATATGAACTCGGACATCTTCGCTTGATGTATATTGGCAGAATCCATTTTGCGGTTTATAAACTGCAAGCATTTCAATATCTGCCGGATCTGGTTCATAAATACTAATATCATCCAAAGCCATATCTCCAAGGTCATTAGAAGAGGAATTATTTTTATTACCTAAAAATCGAACCCTAATTATTTTTCCTAGATAAGGATCAAGATTTACTAACATTTTTTCCCAGGGTTGTGTCTGGGAAGTCTGGAATTGTCCGGGGATCATAGCTACTGCATTTACCCAGGACGGGGCAGCAGATCCAGTATCAATATCCACTCGCATGTTACCCATGTTTTGTCCAAACTTGTGATACCAAAATTCTAAAACAGCATGGTTTAAACCGGTAAGCTTAACGCAAGGGGTTATCACGGTCGTATTGTTATTGGTATTACCCTGTGAAGCTTCAGTATATAGATATTTGCCACTACCAGTGGTGTGATCGCCAAGAGGTCCAGTATTGAAAGTTCCGGTTTGACCTACTCGAACAGACCATGCGAAGCCAGTGGAACTTGTATTCGGTGATACTTGCCAATTTTTTCCGGATGGAGGATTGCCCTGCGGAAAAACACCTCTGTGAGAGGTTCCGATTCCACCAACACCGGAGCCTTGAATCCAATCTATAGATGAGAAGTTTTCGACCCATGGGAAATTTGTCACAAGATATGGGAAGCTAGTTGGTGTAGTTATTCCGCATATTGCAGGGGGAGAAGGGTCTATCCAAAAAGTATTGTATTGAGAAGCTGAATTTAAAGAAGGAGACCGAACCATATTAGGGCAAGCACAATCATAAACTTCAACGAACCAATCAACGCTATCACCGACAATGAAATTTGTTAGATTATGAAAATATTCAGCGGAATCAGGGCATGCTCCGCTCATACTACTGGACATCTGAATTGTATCCCAAGGACCACTATTTAATCTATGGAATAGAACTACAGAATCAATTCCTGAACCTAGATCTGTAGCTTTTAATCTTATCTCTTGGTTGCTTTGATATCGTGGACCAATTGGTTCTCTTCTGGGGTTCAGATTAAAAGTTAGAGTTGGAGGAACTAATTCACAAGGAGCTGCTTCAACTTTAAGATTGTCAACAAACCACCCTGCTGGGTCTGCAGTGCCAAAGGGACTTCTATATTCTAAAATGAATTGAATCATACAATTCGAATAACCATTGGCAGTTCCACTTGGCCCATTTCCGATAATACTTGAAATATCGAATGTTTCACCTACCCACCAAGATTGAGACGGTGAGCTTCCCGTGCCGGCCGTTGTGAGCCCACCCCAGTAGGGCGATGCGTTTGGATTCGCGTATGAAAGTTCATTAAAATAACCAGCAGTTGGGAAAGCTGGAGAGGCCCCACTATAATGAGATCCATTAAGGCGTGTCCATGTGGTCCCGTTATCACTCGAAACCCTTATATATGCATGCTGGCCAAAATGGACCTTACATATTTGAGCAAAAGTTAAACTAACAAAAACATTACCCACAGTAGAAAATGTATCAGTTTGAAAAATAATTGAGTCAAATGGAACAATTTTCGCGTGGTAAGAATTTGGTGCCGAAATAGAAAAAGATGATGTGTCATTCCAATATGGCACATTAGTTCCTGGTGTCGTATGAAAAGTCGACACAGAATCAGGACCAGATGGCGGATCGAATTTCTCTTCAAACACAACGGTAATAGGACTTGTCTGGGCAAATCCAGAGAAAGAAAATAAGAAGACTACGAGCGTAGATATTATTCGAATACTGTGTTTCATAATTTTTTCAAAGTGCTTAGGAGAATATCTTCTTTTCAAATATACAATTTTAAGGCCTTCAATCCTTAGCGTATATTCAGCGAGAGTAAGCTTTCACCATCTAAATGTCCTTCTAATTGATCACCATTAGCTATTGGGCCAACCCCAGAGGGTGTTCCGGTAAAAATAATATCACCTGTTTTTAGAGTAAAAAACTTACTAACGTGAGAAATAATTTCCTCCATTGAAAATATAAATTGAGAAGTATTCCCGTTTTGAGCAATTATATTATTCTTTAGTAGTGTAATTTGATATTCTCCATTTTTTCTTGGACTTCCAAGAATCCATTTACCAACTACTGCTGAACCATCAAAACCTTTGGATTTCTCCCACGGCAATCCTTTTTCTTTTAATTTTTTTTGGAGATCTCGGGCAGTAAAGTCTATACCTACAGTTATCGCATCGATGTAGGATAAAGCATGTTTTTTATCAATATATTTACCAACTCTTCCAATTCTTAATAGTAATTCAATTTCATAATGAATTTCCTGGCTCCAAGGAGGAATAACAAATGGATTTCTTGGCTGAAGTATAGATGAGTCAGGTTTGCAAAAAACAACCGGTTCATCTGGCACTTGATTTCCTAACTCCTTGGCATGGTCAGCATAATTTCTCCCAATGCAAATTATCTTCATCTGTTTTTGAGTCTAATTGACGTAAGAATTTTTTTTGTGTATAGAGGAAAATCTGCATTTTGAATCCAGGAGTAATATCCTGGGTCTTTTAATAAAACGGATGCGACTGTCTGATTTTTATATTTCCCAAAAGAAAATTGCTCTTCATTTTTTTCATTGAAAGTTATAAATCCAGCGAAGTCTGCAGCTTTGTGTCGCTTGCTGTATTCCGCAAGTTCACCGATGCTTTTAGGTATATCATGGTAACGTTCCAATTGAGCCTTGAGGACATTCAGGGTCGCTTTGACATCAGCTTCCGCATTGTGAGCATTTACTAGTTCAGTATCACAATAAAATTTTAATGCAGCGCCTAGGTTTCTTTGTTCTTTTTGATGAAAAATATTTTGAACATCAACTGCATGAACTTTATGCATATCAATTTCAACCTCTGCTCTTAAAAATTCCTCTGCCAGTAAAGGAATATCAAATTTATTGCTATTGAATCCTGCTAAATCGCAATTTTTAATAAAAGTTGAAATCTCCGTTGCTACATCCTTAAACGTCGGACATTCTTTAACCATTTCATCAGTTATTCCATGAATTGCAGTCGTTACTTCTGGTATGGGGACGGTAGGGTTAATTCTCCAAACTTTTGTGATCTCAGTACCGTCAATATTAACTTTGATAACGCACATTTCCACAATGCGGTCATGCACTACGTTGATCCCAGTGGTCTCTAGATCAAATACGCATAAGGGCTTAGTTAAACTAATCATATTTCGCGTTCACTATCCCAATTTTCTAAATAGTCAGCAACTCTTTTAACAAACATCCCTCCTAATGCTCCGTCAACAACCCTGTGATCATAGGAATGAGATAAAAACATTTTATGACGAATCGCTATTGCATCTCCATCAGGTGTTTCAATTACTGCGGGCATTTTTCGAATTGCTCCTAGGGCTAAAATCGCAACTTGAGGTTGATTAATTATTGGCGTGCCCATAACATTGCCAAAAGTTCCAACGTTTGTAACAGTATAGGTCCCCCCCTTTATATCATCGGGTTTGAGCTTGTTGTTTCGGGCATTATCGGCAAGCTCATTGACTTCTTTGGCCAGGCCTGAAAGACTAAACCTATCTGCATTTTTAATAACTGGTACAATTAAATTACCGTTAGGTAGGGCAGTTGCCATTCCAATATTAATTAGTTTATGAGAAATAATTTTATTACCGTCAACACTAATATTAATATTGGGAAAATCTTTAATCGCTCGAATAACTGCTTCTAAAAATATAGGAGTAAAAGTCAATCTACTATTTTCTCGCTTTTCATAGTTATTCTTCACTTTTTTTCTCCAAAGGACTAAGGAGGTTACATCCGCTTCAACAAATGATGTCACATGAGGAGATGTATGTTTGCTCATGACCATATGATCTGCTATCAATTTTCGCATTCTGTCCATCTCGATAATCTCATCTCCTGGTAAAGTATTGATTAGATTAGAGGAGTATTTTTTCGGAGCTTCATTTATTTCTATTTTTTCCTCAGTATTAATTATACTAGTTGAACGATCAGATAAATCAATAGTTGATTTTTTGTCTAAAAAAGTAATCAAGTCATGTTTCGTTAGGCGTCCTTCATTACCACTTCCTTTAATGTTGTCTAATTCTTCTTGATTTAACCCTTCTTCTTGGGCAATACTTCTAACCAATGGGCTATAGAATCGACCGGCGCTTTCTCTGGAAATAGTTGATCTATATTCAACATTTGTATTCGATGATTTTTTTTCCTCTTCTCTATTTTTCGCTGGCATTGAATCTAAATGCTCCTCAGCCTTTATTGGATGATCTTTTATTTCAATACTTTCAATTTTGCTAGCAGTGTCTTCTTCGGTTGCAATATGGGCAATAACTTGACCTACCTGAATAACATCTTCTACTTTGAAAAGAATTTTTGATAAAACTCCAGATACTGGAGATGGTAGATCACTGTCAACTTTATCGGTGGCAATGGTTAATAAAGATTCATCCATTGAGATAGAATCACCTTCATTTTTTAACCACTCAGTGATGGTTGCTTCAGCTACGGATTCGCCCATTTTGGGCATTGTTAATTCAAACATTTTTTAAGGATTGTCTTGCAAATTTAAGTTAAATAGAGCCGTTAAAAAGAGCATATATGTCAAATTCTGGTCTCCAGTGATGGGCATACCTTATATCCGCAAATTTTTGAAACTCTTTATCGTTTAATAAATGGGTATGACAGAAAACACCTTTTTTCAAGAAAGGTAAATCACTTAATTCATTACCAATATAGCCGACCCATGTTTTTTTTCTTAAGAGGACTGCAGGTAAGTTCTTTAATGCGTGTCTTCCCCTTGGGAAGCATGCGCAAACAGGTAGGGTGACTATTATAAAAATCGTAAAAAACGCACTTAGTAAATATTTTGCTCTACGCGATGATGGCCTTGAGAGAGCTGGAAATGCGAGATCTGAGGACCTTTGATAATCATCGCTCCCAAGAGTCCATGAAGAATAAATCATCCGATATTTCAAGTTTCTTTTTCTCAACAGAATCATCGTTTTAATGATCTTATGAAAATCTGTATTTTTCGGGTAGAAATGAATTTCTGTAGGCTTTAAATAATCGCATTGCTCTATGATTTCAATTATTGAAATATCGTAGTTAGATGATGAGTTTAGTTTTTTGCTATCACCTCTGTCAACGTGAGCAATTGTTCCATTAATCAGCCCAAATATTCCCCCTGTAGATCTAGACTTTAGAAATACTTTGATAGCTATAAACGAAATGAAAAAAAGAAGTGATGAAATTAGAATCAATATTCTTGAAAAGCGCAAATCTAATGGAAGAAGTGCATATGAAGAGAGGAGAAAAAGTGTTGATAAAATGAAACCTGTAAAATATCGTAAAATGGATGCATTAACTGAATAGGCGCCGCTCATAAACATACCTAGGATCCATATGATCAAATATGTTGGAAGAATTATTTGATGATAAATTTTCGGGTACTCTCCTCCCTCAGGATAGCGGTGATTGGTTTCCCAATAACCGGTAAATTCATTTGCTAAAAAGTAACCTACAGCTGCTGTTAAAAAAAGAGGAACAAGTAACTCCGTCCATCGTTTTAAAATAGATGAAAAGGCCTTTGCATATATTCCTGTGCGAATTAGTGAACTGAATGCTTTTGCTCCGCTTTTAAAGTGTTTTTTTGAAAAAATATCCATCGCTTCGTGGAAGTTTTTGACATATGCCCATGATGCGTGCTTGGTGCTCTCTCCTTTGTAATGAATTATTGGGCTATCTGAAAAATATCGAGTTCCAAAACCAAATTCTCTTATTCTGTGGGATAAGTCAATATCTTCTCCGTACATGAAAAAATCTTCGTCGAAACCACTGCTTTTAATGAGAGCATCTTTAGATAACATCATCCAAGCGCCACAGTGAATTTCTACCTCGGCATTTTCTGATTCATCAATATGTCCCATATAATAACCAGCCCATTTCTTACTTTTTGGAAAAAGCCTAGCTAATCCGAATAATCTATAGAGAGCAAGTAATGGGGTAGGGAACCCTCGTTTAGATTCAGGTAAAAAATTACCTTTTCCATCAATCATTCGACATCCTAAAGATCCCAAATTACTATGGTCTTTGAATTGCTTTAATGCCAGCCGGAAATTATCTTCGCCAACAACGGTATCTGGATTTAAATAAAGAATATAGTCACCAATAGCTTTTTTTGCGCCTAGATTGTTGGCCTTTCCAAACCCTAGGTTTAACTTATTCTCTATGCAATGGACCCATGGAAACTCATTTTTTATATGTTTTAAAGTATCGTCTTTTGAGCAATTATCTACTACTATTACTTCAACATTCAAATTTTCTGAAGCCCGTTCGACTGACCTTAAGCACTGGTCTAAGTATGTTTTTACATTATAACTGACTATTATAACAGATAAATCCATTTTTTTATTTGCTCAATGTTGATTCAAATAGAACACGCTGCTGTAGGGATCTACTGAGCGTTACTTCATCAGCATACTCAAGAGAATCTCCTATTGGTAGTCCGCGTGCTATAGATGTCAATTTCAAAGAAAGGTCTCCTATTTTTCTGTAAATATAAAAAGCTGTTGTATCTCCTTCCATTGTGGAACTTAAAGCCATTATGACTTCGTCTGCTCCATGATTTTTTATTTTTCCTATCAATTCATCAATTGTCAAATCTCCAGGCCCTAGTCCATCCATTGGCGAAATTAGTCCACCAAGGACATGATATTTCCCACGAAAAGCATGGGTGTTCTCTAAAGCAAGAACATCTCGAATATCTTCAACTACACATATGGATTTCTCATCTCTTTTTGGGTCATTGCATATGCTACACAATGGCACATCGCTTATACTATGACAGTTTTCGCAGAATTGCGAATTACTGCTTAAATCCTGAATTGAGGTTGCTAAATTGTCCATTCGATCATTTCCTTGACGAAGGAGATGTAAAATTAATCGAAGTGCAGAGCGCCTGCCAATTCCTGGCAGCTTAGACAATTCTTGTACCGCTCGTTCCATTGATTTTGACGGGAGTTCCATTATGGTAAAAGTACGCCATCTTTACAGGCATGAAACCAGAATATATTTTACTCTTAATCGTTGGGTATTTTTGCCTGCTTCTTATTGTTGCTAGGATAAGCACAAAAAAAACTGATAATTCCACATTTTTTCTTGGAAATAGACAATCCCCTTGGTGGCTTGTTAGTTTTGGAATGATTGGGGCATCGCTAAGTGGCGTCACATTTATTTCAGTACCAGGCTGGGTAGAGTCCTCTGGAATGGCTTATTTACAGATGGTGTTGGGCTACGTTGTTGGTTATTTCTGTATCGCATTTTTATTATTGCCGGTATATTATAAATATAATACTACCACAATCTATGGGTTTTTAGCTCAACGATACGGAAAGGTTGCTCATAAAACAGGAGCCACTTTTTTCATAATATCAAGGTGGGTAGGGGCTTCTTTTCGACTTTATCTAGTTGCATCTATTCTTCAGTCTTTAGTTTTTGATGAACTGGGAGTTAGTTTTATTTGGACTGTATTAATTACATTGGCTTTGATATGGATTTATACCAACAGAGGAGGCATTCGCACAGTTATATTTACTGATACATTGCAAACTATAGCTATGCTTGGAGCTATGTGTTTAACTATTTATTATGTCTATAATTCCTTAGACAATTCTAATGGAATTATTAATACAATAATCTCTCAGGAAGAATCTAAATGGTTTTTTCCGCACGCAACTGATGGTAGAAATTTTTGGAAACAGTTTTTAGGTGGAATATTTATTACTCTTGCTATGACAGGACTAGATCAAGATATGATGCAAAAAAACTTGACATGTAGAAATCTAAAAGAGGCTCAGCTGAATATGATAACTCTCTCTGGTGTTCTTGTTTTTGTTAACGCACTTTTTTTATCTCTAGGTGTGCTGTTGTTAATTTATGCTCGTCAAGAAGGTATAGAAGCTCATGGCGATCAACTTTTCCCCGCAGTAGCTAACTACGCAGAGATTCCAATAGCTGTGAGTTTATTATTTTTTATTGGACTCATAGCTGCGGCATACTCATCTGCGGACTCAGCTCTTACTTCTCTCACGACCTCTTTTTGTGTTGATATTCTCGGCATAGAAAAAATGGAAGAATCTCGAGGGTTATTAATAAGAAAAAGGGTTCACATCGTAATGACATTAGCTATCGCACTTTTAATAATTGCAGCCCGTTCATTCGTTGATGCGAGCATAATCAAAAACATTTTTATTGCAGCTGGCTATACTTATGGGCCGTTATTGGGGCTCTTTACTTTTGGAATATTCTCTAAGGCTAAAATCCCTAACAAATGGATTATTCCATTCGCTGCAATCTTGAGTCCACTTCTGACTTATTTTATAAGCTGGGCCTCGCCACTTTACTTAAATTATACTTTTGGTTTTGAAATCATCATATTAAATGGAATACTTATGACTATGATTCTTTATTTCAGCTCTTCGTCACCCTCTTTGAGTTGAGGGATTTAACTCAAATGGTCTAATCAAGCTCCCAAATGAAGAGGTAGAAGTGTTACAATTCAGAATAGTAAAGTAAGCTCTTATCAACTAATTTAACTTTTTTAGATAAAATGTCGTTTGATAAAAAACCCCAATTATCGAATTATTAAATAATTGGGGTTTTACATTTGGTCTTAACTGAATTATTTTTTTATGAAGGGAAGCACTTTTCTTGTTCCTTTAGCATGAATCCTCATTAAATATTGCCCTGCTGCAAATGACTCAATATTTAAAGAGTTATCCGAGGATAGCTTGCCATTGAAAACTACTCTACCTAGAGCATCAATTACTTGGACATTGTCAATATGATCATTAAAAGGACTGACTAAATTAATCCTGTCTTGACTTGGATTTGGGGATAAAGACCAATCTGTTGTGATCGGTTCATCAGTTCCAACACCAGATATCTGAAGCAGCACCCTAGCCGTATCCCATCCACAGTCATTGTATGACGCTAGATCGGCATTATATGACCCGCCAGTTACTGGATAAGAGTGGGTTGGATTTTGAAGGCTACTGCTTGATCCATCACCAAAGTTCCAATTCCATTGCGTTGGAACTCCACTCGAATTATCTGTAAAGTTTACGGTTTGACCATTAGTATTGTACGAAAATCCAGCTATGACAGGTTGACCAACATTAAATCCTAACGTATCTACATCTGTTCCACCGGAATTTGTAAGAGAAAGTGTAGCTGATTTTGCTCCGCCCGAAAAATATACAACAGAATGAGGTCCAGCGCCATTTGCACTACTTGGAATTGAGCCTGCACCGAAGTCCCAAGAAGCGATTGCCGTCCCTGGGTTCATAGCCTGGAAAATAACCGTATCATTAATACAAGTTGCACTAGATACTGAGCTATTTATAGATGCATTTGGTGCACTGGCTCCGAGATCATAAACCCTAACATTATCTATGTAAAGATTGTTACCATATCCATTTATTGCAGCAAATCTAAATTTAATACTAGGCCCAGATAATGCGGTTGCAAGAAAAACAGTGTCCTCACGCCATTGACCCGAACTATTTGGAGTAAATGCAGAAGTTTGGGCCGGTACTGTTGCCAGTATAACTCCCGATTTGAGATATCCGGCAGGACTCCAAGAACTACCACAATTTGAAGAAACATCAACTCTAAGTCCATCTGAATAATTTGAGCTATAGATAGCATAGGAGACATCAAAAATCAGAACAGGCTGAGAGGCTCCCGTTAAATCAATTCCTGGGGTTATCAAATAATCTTCTTGAAGCGGTGCGTTATAGTTAATATTAGACATAAAGACTGTTGAGGTATTTTGTCCGTTACTTCCTATAGCATTTTTTTGATCCCAAGTAGTAGAATTATCCGGATTTTCAAGTTCCCAACCAGAGGGTAAAAAATTATTAAATCCTTGGTTGAATGGTAAGTTAGATCCGCCATTTACAATTATTGAAGAAGAGTTAGAAGTATTTGATCCGTAATTGTTACTAGCAGTCAGACTAATACTGTACGTACCAAAATTATTAAAAGCAATTTGAGGATATTGACTGGTTGAATCTGTTCCATTCATATATAAATATCCCGAGCTAGGACTAATATTCCAAATCCATTGATTTGGACCGTTTAAACTGTTATCAATGAAGTCAATTGTTTGATTTAGGCAAGGTAACGAATTGCTAATACTGAAGTTTGCAGTTGGAGCACTTATGACTTCTGTAATTGAAATATCGTCGATTGCTACGTCACTTGAGAAAGCACTCCCTGTTTTTCCACGGAACCTGACAACAATAACATTCCCAGCAAATGCAGCTAATGATACATTTTGTTGAGTCCAATTCGATCCGGCTGTGGTGAAAATAACTGTGGCAAAGTCATTATACCATTGTCCTTGGCTCAAAACATCAATGTGCAGCTCGCCATCTGAAGTTCCTGACATGTGAGACCAGAATTCTAATTCAGGAATTAATGTCTGTGTCATATCAATACATGGCGTTGTAAGAATTGCAGTATTCTCATAACATGATGAGGCCTCGAGATATAAATATCTATCATTTCCAGAGCCACTTGTATGTCCAGAGGATGGGCCCGTGCCTGAAGATGGTGTTCCTCCCGAATTAACTCTCCAATCTATATCATCTTGTGAGCCATTGTTCCAGTTGGTCATGTGTCCACTTAAATTACAAATAGTGGAACCACAGTTATTACTAGTTGCGCAAGTTGAAAAACTATCAAAATTTTGGCTATAAGGCATTGCATAAGTTGAGTCAGATTGCACTATTTCAAAGAAGGAAGTCAATGTGTCATTCCATCTATTTTGATCAATTAAAGATTCTGTCCATACTTTTATTGAATAGGATCCTAGCAAACTAGCGTTCACTGATGTATCGAATGTGAATACATGAGTATTTGTTGATGCTAAGCTTACATAAGCTGTATCTCTGATAATTGGATTGCTACCAAACTGATAAGCCATTGGGACGGTAAATACGGAGTCTAAACCACCATTTTCAATTAAAATGGATACTGGTAAGTTGCTGGTACTTTGACAATCTGGAATATTGTCCGAAGGGCTTAAAACTGAGGTCATGACAACATCATTTATTAACAAGCATCCCTGAAGTCCTGGTGTTTTTTCAACTGCAATTGCTCTTTTTCCTGCTCTTCCTCCAGGGGTTAGAGCGGCGACACTCCACCATATTGTATTGGATGGATTCACATTATAAAATGTATAAGAATTACTGGCAGTTGTATCGATAGGATCCATGTATTCTTGACCTAACATGTAGACAACATAACCTGAAGCATTATTAACTGCATTCCAACTAACATTGAACGAGTCCGGACAAGCCCAATTAAGCTGAAGGTTTCCAGGATACCCAATAAGTCCAATTGGAGCATCACTCAAATCTTGCTGATTACCCCTTTGCACTTTAAATACTAGGCTATCTCCTGCCCCATTCGGTGATAGGAAGTTCGCCTGTCTGCTAGATGCGGATGCGGTCGCAAATTGAGTAAAAGAGTTTCCTCCATTTGTGCTGTACTCAAGATTAAATGTTCCAGTACCGTTTGGAGCATCCCATCTTACAGGAATTGTTGTGAGGGGAGGGATTACTTCTCCTCCAATAGGATAGGTTAGTTCTACTTCATTATTTACGATCGTCCAGGTAACCCAATATTTCTGGGGTCCGACTGGAATAGAATTTCCATTAACTAATAATTTGTAAGTGCCTCCGGTTGGCTGAGATAAAGTAAATTGTTCAGAATTATTCAAACTATCCACAGCTCTAATTGCATTTGAGTTTAAAGCCGTTGCGTTAGGTGTAGGGTCTAAAACCCAAGGGAGCCAGGTTGCTGCATCTAAATTAAGTGTAGCATTTAAGTCGTTAACTAATGCCCGCCCTGCATTTACCGTAGCTTGAGGATCTGTCCAGTGTAACATCACTCTTAGCTCTCCAACACCATTGCCTCCAGGTACGATTATATTAATTGTATCTACTTCACCTTGTGCAACGCTGTCTTTATAGTACCACCCCATTTCGATAACTTTCGCAGCTCTCAGTCCATTTACTCTGCCGTAACCGTATTTAAAATCCGGACCTGGATTCCCAAGATCATCCGCATTGTTGGTCAATAGAGACCTCATTAGACCTCCTTCAGGGTCGACGCCATTGTTGTTCTGTCTGTAAGCATCATAAAGCTGAGCCATAACACCAGCTATTCCTGGACATGCCATTGATGTTCCGGTGATAGAACGATAGTCATTTGGTGCTAGGCAAGAGAATACATTTGTTCCTAAGGCGGCAATATCTGGTTTGATACGCCCATCATGAGCTGGTCCTCGACTACTTGATCCAGCGATAATATCTGCCCCTGTTACATTTGCTGTAGCCAGAACATTTTTACCTTGCTTGTGTCCGCCCGTTATGTTTCCCCAGCCAGACCCTGCGCCATAATTACAATTAGAACTACCATTGTTACCCGCAGAAAAAACATGAGTTAGACTTGGGTTTTGAATTGCATCTAGGTCTACCTGGCGCGTAAATGCTGTATACCCCGCATTACAACCATTAGAATATGAAGAAGCAGTGACCCTTATTCCATAAAGATTATAATCTACGTCAATATCATATAAATTGTCAGGGTAGTCATAGTAAACCAATTTAGAGCCCGGTGCTTGACCCTCTCCATCGGGGTCTAAGTTTCCTGCCCCCATTATGGTTCCCGCAACATGGTCTCCATGAGCTCCATTTGAAGGTCCCGATTTATTAGCAAGAACTCTACCTGTGAAGTCAATGTGAGGCTCAATATCTCCATCATCTCCATGTCCCACTACAACACCATTTCCATCGTAATTTCTTCCACCTAAGTAAGGAACTCTCAGAGCATTTGATCTATGGTTTTTAATTCCAATTTTATTCTCTGCTTCAGCTGGCGCCTCTTTCTGTTGGATGTAAGTAATTGATGGGTGACTCGCGAGAGAATTAATATCATCAGGTGAAATTAAAATCTTGAGACCTTTGAACTCTGTGCCTAAAACATCTATATCAAGGTTTTTTAGGTCATCAATAACAATCGACCAATCCATTGATGGTATACCCTCGATGTACAGTTCCCATTTTGATCCTACCCAAATATATTCGGGAACATTTCCACTCGCTAACTGCTCAGAAAGTTTCATTTCTGGCAAAAGGAAGCCCAATCCCGTGATACCATTTTTTCTAAACTCCAAAAGCAGGTCTTCATTTGTTTTTGGCATTAAAATGAGGTATGAATTTATTGGGAGATATCCAATATTTGTAACTCCTAACTTCTCTAAATCTAACCAAGCTCCTGCGCTTAATGGAGTTTTAGAGGATATAATCCTAACAACTTTATCCAAATTTTTTTCAGATTTATTTAGACTCTTCATTGTAATTTTGGACAATGAAGGCAGTGAATAAGTTCCCGATTGAAAAATGACACGAGATTTGTTGTCAATTGATTGTTCTGGGTATGAATTCTGAGCTTGACCGAATAAAGAAAAAGCGAGAAATAGTAAGGTGTAAGTTTTTTTCACAGTAGGAAGTTGATAATTCAAAATTATAAGGGCCTCTAAGATATGCGAACTACATTGATTTTTTTTTAATATGAATTTAATTTTGAACTAGAAATAAAAACACATGCGTTCGATTATATTTCAAATAACATTAATATGCCTTGTTGGTTCATTACAATGCCAAACCAATGGGTATTATCTCTCCCCATCCAATGGTGAAATAGCTCTCAGTGAGAGATCTAAAGATTTCAGAATTTTATATCTTGCCGCGCACCCTGATGATGAGAACACAAGATTAATTGCTCATTGGTCAAAATACAATGGTTATGATGTGGCATATTTAAGTCTAACGAGGGGAGAAGGTGGACAAAATATGATCGGTCCAGAGTTGGGTGAAGCTTTAGGTGTAATTAGGTCTAATGAGCTTTTTGCAGCGAGAAAAATAGATGGTGCGAAACAATTCTTTGGAGGAGCTTTAGATTTTGGATATTCCAAGTCCACGGACGAAACTCTAGATAAATGGAATGAAGCAAAACTTTTAAATCGAATAGAGTCTGTTATCATGGAGTTCAAACCAGATGTTATTGTCACTCGATTTCCGCCAGATAAAAGAGCAGGCCATGGTCATCACTCAGCCTCTGCAGCACTGGCATTAAAAGCCTTTGATAGAGTTCGAGCAAGAGCAAATGACACTGGGTATTATCCCAAAGCAGTTTACTGGAATACTTCCTCTTGGTGGTTAGGAAATATTGATGATAATTTGAATGACTCTATTCAAATGATTAAAATTGGGGGTTTTATCCCGGAAATCGGTAAATCCTCATTACAAATAGGTACCCAAGCCAGAGGAATGCATAAATCACAAGGTTTTGCCGGTAAAATAGATAGAGGTTTTAGAAAGGAATACTTAAAGCTATTATCGGGAGAAACTGTTAATTGGTCGGATTTGAATTTTAAGTCAAACGCCAAAGATCTAATTGACTTAAAAGGAATCTATGTGGACTTTAAAGCGAAAAGTCCAAATTTCATTGAGGGAGAGAGCCTTGATGCTGAAATTGAAATATGTCTTGAGTCGGATGCAGACTTTAGTTTTAAAATTTTAAATTCTAATGACCCGAAATTAAAGAAGAAGCAGCAACTTAAAAAGCGTTCAAAAGTGACAATTCCATTTGAACTAATGCACCTAGAGGAAAAGAGTATTTTATTTAAAAATGAACAAACCGGCAA
The DNA here is from genome assembly GCA_913049755.1 of uncultured Cryomorphaceae bacterium. Next base: position 3,054 of record CAJWXO010000010.1, on the reverse strand, counting down.
AGAGAGCTTATTAAAACTATGGCCGGATCATATTACTTCGGATCGTGTTTTAGGAGAATTAAGAAGGCCAGTTCAAAATGCAAATTCATTTAGCATTAATTATTCTATGCCATGTATCGTTTTTGTGGACCGAAATAGTCGTAAGGTTGATCTTTCTATTTTTCGATGGGGTCAAAAGCAAAGTTTGAATCTTGATTTTGAAGTGCCAAAAGGATGGAGTGTGAAAACTAAAGATGGAGAATCTACTGCTATTCGTTTTCTGCCTGAACAAAATGTTTATCATCTGCAATTTTATCTTGAGCCTACGCGGTATGCTCAATCGGGCGAGCTAATAATACGTGATGCAGATAATGGTCAGGCCATTCAAAAAGCTGTAAAGCTTCGATACGATCATATACCTAGACAAGAGGTTTGGCTTGATGGTTCATTGCCACTTCGATATATTCCTATGGAATTACCTGACTTGAGAATTGGCTATATAAAAGGCGTTGGTGATGATGCACCAATGGCTATGCGCCAGATGGGTATGTCGGTTGTTGATTTAGACGCTGCTTTTTTAACATCCGAAGCATTGAAAGACTTAGATGCTTTAGTCATTGGAATTAGGGCATATAATGTAAATAAGGGTTTAAAGTCTTCTCAGGATATAATTGATGACTATGTCTCTAAAGGTGGTCGTCTAGTTATTCAATATAATACTGCGAGTCGAGATAGGGTTTTGGAGAAGATAGGACCTGTCCAGTTTAATTTAAGTCGAGATAGAGTGACAATTGAGACTACAGAGCCTAAGTTTTTAGTTAAGAGTCATTTACAAATGAAGTCCCCAAATCAATTAAGTAAAAAAGATTTTGAAGGATGGGTTCAAGAGAGGGGATTATACTTTGCAGATTCATGGGATTCTTCATTCGTGCCATTAATTTCGTGGAGTGATCCGGGGGAGGACCAGAAAAGAGGTGTTTGGATTGTCTCAGAATATGGTAAAGGCACGGTTACTTATTGTGGTCTTTCACTTTTTCGGCAATGGAGAGAGGGTGTTCCTGGCGCATACCGGATTTTAGCGAATCTTGTTGGCTATGGCAAATAGTATAACCTATTTTGACTGGATAACACTGATTGGAACTTTAGGAGCTATTGTCTTTGTGGGGATTTGGAAAACTAGAAAAAATGCCTCTGGTAGCGAGTTTCTTGTAGGTAAAAAAGAAAGTCATTGGATTACTATTGGATTGGGTATTATTGCTACTCAAGCATCAGCAATAACTTTTATTTCAACGCCTGGGCAGGGTTTTTCTGATGGACTTAGATTTGTGCAGTTTTATTTTGGGATGCCCATTGCTTTATTAATCATAGGACTTTTTATAGTCCCTAGATATATGAAGTCAGGGGTGATGACTGCTTACTCATTCTTACAAAAAGTTTTTGGTAATAGGGTTAGGTGGTTGGCCGCAAGCCTATTTTTATTATCGAGAAGTTTATCTGCAGGTATTACATTATATGCTCCTGGAATCGTTCTTTCAGCTGTATTTGGATGGAGTTTAAATTTAACAATTATAATCACTGGGGCAATAGTTATTTTATATACTGTTTTCGGAGGTTACAAGGCAGTTGGAGTAACGCAATCTTTTCAAATGCTTGTTGTTTTTTGCGGACTCTTTGCTGCTGGGTTTGTACTTCTAAATGAATTGCCAGGGAATATAGGTTTGTCAGAATCATGGGATTTGATGGAGGTTTACAACAGAACTCAAATTTTGGACTGGTCCATAGACCCATCGAGCAGATATACTGTTTGGTCAGGTCTCGCCGGTGGTTTCTTTTTGGCAATGGCCTATTTTGGTACAGATCAAAGTCAGGTGGGTAGGTATTTGGGAGGTAGGAGTCTGAAAGAAATTAGAATTGGTTTAGGTTTTACAGCAATTATAAAAATCCCAATGCAATTATTTATTCTAGGTTTAGGCTTACTTCTATTTACTACTATGCATTTTTCTCAAGAACCTATCTGGCATAATCCCTCAGTTCAATCGAAATGGAATAAAATTGTCACTCCCGAGGTTAGTAATATCAATGCTTCATGGGAAAATATGATTTTGCTGAGGAAAAAAAATGCGAGTGATTTTTCTAAAGAGGGATTACGGCCAAGAAATCAATATCAAAATGAATTGATCTTACTGGACCAAAGGCGTGACTCGCTAAAAACTAGTGCTGAATCTATTATAAGATCTAGTTTTCCCGGTATAGAAACAAAAGATACCGACTATGTGTTCTTAGGGTGGGCACTTAAAAGTCTCCCCGTTGGTGTTTTGGGGCTACTATTGGCAGTTATTTTGTCTGGAGCTATGTCTAGCTGCAGTGCCGAATTAAATGCCCTTTCTGCAACATCTATTGTCGATTTTAAACAGGCATTTGGTTTTCCTCAAGAAACGACAATTCTTGCTTCAAGAGTATTGACGGCATTTTGGGGCGGGGTGGCATTAATTGTCGCTCTAAGTGCGTCTTTGTCGGAAAACTTAATTCAATTAGTTAATATAATTGGATCTCTTTTTTATGGTCCAATGTTGGGATTATTTGCTTGTGCTTGGGTTTTTCCTAAACTTAAGAATAATGCAGTTTTTATTGGAGGGTTAATATCCGAATTATCAGTTCTGGTATTGCATTTATTGAATCAGTATGATTTTATACAATTAGGATATTTATGGTATAATCTAATTGGTTGTTTTATCGTTTTAATCTTCTCTGCAATCCTTTCTTTGCGTTTTTTGAAAATATAGACTCCATTTGATAGATGATACTCTCAACTGCAGGACAAATGCTTTCATTAATCTGGGTTAAATGCAATATTTGTTTTTGCTTAGGCCTATTGGTGTGAGGATATTCAGCACACGCTTTGGGTCGGATGTTATAAATGCCACATTGATTATCATTTTCTAAAAAGGGACAAGGAAGTTGTTTTAAAACATAATCACCTTCTTCGTCTATTCTCAGGTAGGATTTTTCAAATTCTGTAGTTTTTACTTTTAGATGTTTTGCTACTCTATATCGATCTTTTGGTGTCCATAATGG
>CAJWXO010000009.1 GCA_913049755.1 uncultured Cryomorphaceae bacterium | reverse complement strand
CAATTTTAAACTTAAATGGGTATTCGGAATTTAATGAACACTTTTTTGATTCTTTATCCATAAGGAAAAAAGTCGCCAAAAACCTTCCCCCAGGACGAATTACTCTTCTTGCCTCACTTAAGTAATTCCTTACTCCATCTGGCTCCATGTGAGTAAAAACACTAGTTGCCCAGGCAAAATCAAAAGTATTTTTCTCAAATGGGAAAATATATCCTTTAGCTGATTTCCCGCCATTTGTATAAAGATCATTTTCTAAAGAAGCATGACGGAACGAGAAATTAGGAAATTTTGAACCAATTCTGTGTTGACAATCGATAACAGCAGTTTTGACAACATCAAAACCTTCATATTTATTATTCTCATATATGAAATCTGTTAATGGGATTGCCATTCTTCCTAACCCTGAACCCACGTCTAAAACGTCATTATTCTTTGATAAATTTCCAAGTTCAATAAAATATTTTTTGAATATTAATCCGTTTTTCAAAAAGTCCCCTCCGCCAGTAAATATTTCTCCTGGCAATGGTAATTCTATTCCATTATAATAATTTTTACCTCTGAATTTGAGATATATATCAAAGGGGAAATAAACAAAACGCCGGAATACTCTCCTCCGCTGAGGGCTTAGAGCATAAAAAAAAGAACGCAGATGCTTTTTCATTAAATTTTAGCCATAGAAGCCTCAATATCAACTATTTCTTTTGGGATGTCTTTTGTGAGATTAATATGACCTTCAGATGTAATAACTATGTCATCTTCAATTCGGATACCAATACCCTCCTCCGGTATATAAATACCTGGTTCACATGTAAAAACCATTCCTTCTGTTATTGGTGTGCTATCCCATAAACCATAATCATGCACATCTAAACCTAAATAATGCGATGTTCCATGCATAAAGTATTTCTTATATGCTGGCCAAAGAGGATCTTGATTAGCTATATCATTCTTCGAAATGAGACCTAATTCTAAAAGCTCTTTTGTCATTAGCGCTCCAACTTGAACATGATACTCAGATAAAATCACGCCAGGCCTAAGAAGTTCTATTGAAGCTTTTTCTACTCGCAAGACAGCCTCATAAACCTCTTTTTGACGGTCTGTAAATTTACCATTAACAGGAAAGCAGCGCGTAACATCACATGCATAATTTGCATATTCTGCACCGACATCAATTAATACTAAGTCCCCTTTCTTGCACTGCTTATTGTTTTCTAAATAATGCAAAACACATGCATTTGAACCACTACCAATTATGGGAGAATAAGCAAAACCTCTTGAGCGACTTTTTACAAATTCATGTATAAACTCGGCTTCTATTTCATGCTCCCAGCATTCCGGCTTTAAAAAATTCAAAACCCGATTAAATCCGGCTGCGGTTATATTCGCCGCTATTTGCATTACATCAATTTCTAAATCACTTTTTACAGCTCTTAATAAATTTAATAGGGGTGCGGATCTCAAATAATTATGGATTGGATAAGAAGCTCTAAACTTCTTATTGATCCTCATTTCTCGAGTTTCCACATGAGTGCTTCTCCTCAGGTGCTCCTGAGTCAGGAGATACACATTTTTAGCCTGAATCATCAATTCCTTCATGACTCGGTCAAATTCACTCAACCAATAAACTGTCCTAATACCACTGACCTCGTAGGCCTCTTCTTTAGAAAGTTTAGATCCTTCCCAAACAGCGATAAGATCATTTGTTTCAGTTAAAAAAAGTATCTCTTTATGCTCTTTTCTTATTGCGTCGGGGAAAACAATTAAAACAGAGTCTTCTTGATCAATTCCTGAAAGCCATAAAATATCTGTGGCTTGTTTGAATGGCATTGTCCCATCAGCACTTGTAGGGTAAATATCATTCGAATGAAAAACAGCCAATGAATTAGACTCCATCAAGTTTGTGAAACGTTGTCGATTTTTATTAAAAATCTCAGGATTTAAGCGGTGATATTTCATAATTAACGAAGATAACACCTTTTAGCGTCATCGTTTAAAAGGTATCAGCCTTGAACTTTCTTTTGCCTTTTGGACTTACTTTTGTAGAAATTACTTCTATTTCAAATTAATTATGGCTTTATCCGGAGGACTCATTAGATCATCATTGGCTCGAAAATATTGGATGGCCCTAACTGGTCTTTTTTTGTGCTCATTTTTAGTAGTGCATTTACTTGGAAACCTACCGCTGCTAACTGGTGACAAAGAAATGTTTAATAGCTATGCTCATTTTATGACCACCTTCCCATTAATAAAGATGGTTAGCTATTTACTTTATGGCAGTATACTTCTGCATTCTGTCGATGGATTATTACTAGCACGCAGTAATAAAGCTGCTAGAGAGACGAGATACGTAAAATATAATGGAAAGGTAAATGCGTCTTGGTCATCAAGGAATATGGCTATTTTAGGAACCTTAACACTTGTGTTTCTTATCATTCACATGAAAAGTTTTTGGTATGAAATGCATTTTGGTAATATCCCCACTTATTTGACTAATGATGGCGCTGAATTAAAAGATCTATATTCAATTACTATCGCAGCTTTTCAACAACCCTGGTATGCTATTTTTTATGTTATTTCAATGATGGGTCTTGGTTTTCATCTTTGGCATGGCTTCGCTAGTTCATTTCAAACTTTAGGTATTAATCATGCTAAATACACACCAATAATTGAAATACTTGGTAAAGCATTTTCGGTGATCATTTCATTAGCTTTTGCCAGTATTCCAATTTATCTTTTCTTGTTCTGAATTAACTTCATTAAATAGATGTCAAAATTAAACGCCAATATACCAGAGGGTTCTCTATCTGAAAAATGGACCAAGCACAAAGCTAAAATTCCATTAGTCAGCCCAGCAAATAAAAGACAAATTGATGTCATTGTTGTTGGTACCGGTTTGGCAGGAAGTTCTGCGGCGGCATCACTTGCGGAACTTGGCTACAATGTTAAAGCTTTTTGTTTTCAAGACTCACCAAGAAGAGCGCACTCCATTGCTGCGCAAGGAGGTATAAATGCGGCAAAAAACTATCAGAATGATGGTGACTCCACCTTTCGTCTTTTCTACGATACAATTAAAGGTGGAGACTACAGAAGCAGGGAAGCAAATGTTCACCGCTTAGCGGAGGTAAGTGCCAGCATTATAGACCAGTGCGTTGCACAAGGTGTCCCATTTGCTCGTGAATACGGAGGTCTTCTAGATAACCGGTCTTTTGGAGGGGTACAAGTGAGTAGAACCTTTTATGCTAAGGGTCAAACAGGACAACAGCTATTATTGGGGGCCTATTCTGCACTATCTAGACAAGTAGCAAAAGGAAGAGTTCAATTACTTTCTCGACACGAAATGGTAGAGCTTGTTGTTGTTGATGGCAAGTCTCGAGGCATTATTGCTCGAAATTTAGTCACCGGTGAGCTTGAGAGGCACTCAGCTCATGCTGTAATTTTATGCACCGGGGGTTATGGAAATGTTTTTTACTTGAGCACCAATGCTATGGGGTCTAATGTAACCGCAGCGTGGAAAGCACACAAGAAAGGGGCGTATATGGCAAACCCATGCTTTACTCAAATCCATCCAACATGTATTCCGGTTAGTGGAGATTCACAGTCTAAACTAACCTTAATGTCCGAATCTCTGAGGAATGATGGCCGCATATGGGTTCCAAAAAATGCAGAAGATGCATTGGCAATAAGAAAAGGAACACTCAAGCCAACTGACCTTTCTGAAGAGAATAGAGATTATTATCTGGAGAGACGTTATCCTGCTTTTGGGAATCTTGTTCCTCGAGATGTTGCCTCTCGGGCTGCAAAAGAACGCTGTGATGCAGGCTATGGCATTAACAAAACTGGTGAAGCTGTGTATTTAGACTTTTCATCTGCTATAGAAAGATTTGGTAGTGAAGCAGCTCATGTCAAAGGAATTAAAAATCCTAGTGAAGATGAAATCAAAAAGCTTGGTGAAAGAATAGTTGAATCAAAATATGGTAATCTTTTTCAGATGTATGAAAAAATTACAGCTCAAAACCCATATAAGACACCAATGATGATCTATCCTGCCGTTCATTACACAATGGGAGGTATATGGGTTGATTATAATCTAATGACAACAGTTCCTGGGCTTTTTGCTCTAGGAGAAGCAAATTTTTCTGATCACGGCGCAAACCGATTAGGAGCCTCTGCTTTGATGCAAGGTTTAGCTGACGGTTATTTTGTAGCACCTTACACGATCGGAACATATTTATCAAAAGATATAACTACAGGAAAAATATCTACTGAATCTCCTGAATTTGATGAAGCTGAGACAGCTGCTAGAAATCGAATGGAGGGATTTTTAAATAGTAAAGGGAATACTCCTGTCGAAGCTTTTCATCGAGATTTAGGGAAAATCATGTGGTCACAATGCGGAATGGCAAGAAATGAGGAGGGCCTAAAAAAGGCAATCGCTGATATCCGTATACTTCGAGACAAGTTTTACTCAGATGTTAAAGTTCTAGGGAAAATTGGAGAGATGAATCCAGAGCTTGACAAAGCAGGAAGGGTTGCAGACTTTCTTGAACTAGGAGAGTTAATGTGCATGGATGCCTTGGCCAGAGAAGAATCTTGTGGCGGTCATTTCCGTGAAGAATTTCAATCTAAAGAGGGAGAGGCCGTTAGAAAAGATGATGACTTTGCTTTTGTTGCCGCTTGGGAGTTTGCAGGAAGTGATCCTGGAAAATCAAAGCTACATAAAGAGGAACTCTCTTTTGAAAATGTCGAACTAAATACACGTTCTTACAAATGAATTTTACAATAAATGTTTGGCGTCAAAATGGGCCAAAGGAAAAAGGAGGGATTGCCGCTTATGAAGTGAGTGATATTTCTGATGACATGTCTTTTTTGGAAATGATTGATGTTTTGAACGAGCAATTAATAATTCAAGACATAGATCCAATAGTTTTTGACCATGACTGCAGAGAGGGAATTTGCGGTATGTGTTCCATGTTCATTAACGGAGAGGCTCATGGGCCTGGCCGCGGAGTAACAACATGTCAACTTCATATGCGAGAATTCAAAGATGGAGACACCATAACTATTGAACCATTTAGAGCCAAAGCTTTTCCTATCATTAAAGATTTGATGGTAGATCGCGGCTCATTTGATAGAATTATTCAAGCTGGAGGATACGTGTCAGTAAATACTTCTGGGAACCTCCCAGATGCGAATGCTACTCCCATTGAAAAACAAGATGCTGATGCTGCTTTTGATGCCGCAACTTGCATTGGCTGTGGCGCATGTGTTGCCACATGTAAAAATGCCTCTGCAATGTTGTTCACTTCAGCAAAAGTTAGTCAGCTATCTCTACTTCCTCAGGGTAAAATTGAAGCGAGTCAGCGCGTATTGAATATGGTGAAACAGATGGACCTTGAAGGTTTCGGAAATTGCACTAATACTGGAGCATGTGAGGTAGAGTGTCCAAAGGGAATTAGTATCGAAAATATAGCCAGAATGAATAGAGAGTATATTTCTGCATCTATTACTTCGAAATAATCAGTACCTTTTGAATCTCTATGAAAAACCATATCATGAAAAAAATATCTATAATTTCTTTATCTCTATTAATTTTAGCCTCCTGTGCGAAAGAACCCACTCTTGGTGACAAATTAGAAGGGGTTTGGCTAGTTAATAAAGTGACTGCAACTGGAACTGTCGATATTCTTGGCTCAGTTGTCCCGATTGTTGCAGAAGACACATACATTAATCCTGACAGTTCACAATTTTCATTAACACAAGACCCTAATTCTGTTACATATTCAGTAGACGCAGTTATCAGCGCTAATTTAGGTACAACGATAGATCTTCCATTCAAAGAATCTGGTTCGGGAACATGGACCACAAAACCCGGTAATGGGACAGCTCCAGACTCTGTATTCCTAAACAACACTGATGGAACAACAGTTAAGTATGAGGTTATGGGTCTTCTTGAAACATCTGTAACACTTCGAACAAATTTATCAGTTGAATTTATGGGGTCTAACGTTAATATGTTGACGGAATTTGGTTTTGCAAAAATCTAAATTTTTCCGAATTTGATCTTCATTTAAATGAAGTCCACCCTTGGGCTTCCAATTCAACTGCTTGTCCACCATTAGTTACAAGCTGAATTGCTCCGCTATCCGTGATATGCCCGATGGGGGTTAAACTGGGATTATGTTTGATTTTATCATAATCATCGATAGAGACAGTAAAAAGCAATTCATAGTCTTCTCCTCCATTCAGAACTGCAGTAATGGGATTTATTCCGAATTCTTCAGCTAAACGAATCATTTGAGGGTCCATGGGGATTTTATCTTCATAGATAGTACATCCCAACTTAGATGATTTACAAAGGTGCATTATTTCAGAACTTAATCCATCTGATATATCAATCATACTAGATGGAGTAACTTTTAGTTCTTTCAATAAATCTGCGATATCTTTTCGTGCTTCTGGCTTTAATTGTCGCTCTAAAACATATTCATGCCCCTGCAGTTCGGGTTGAAGATTTGGATTAGATTTAAATGCTGCTTTTTCACGCTCAAGAACCTGAAGACCCATGTAGGCTGACCCTAAATCACCAGAAACGACCAGTAAATCTGTAGGCCTTGCTCCTGACCTCTTTACCGATTTACCTTTTTCCACATGTCCAACAGCAGTAATACTGAGTAATAATCCTAACGAACTTGAGGTTGTATCTCCTCCAATTAAGTCAACACCGTATCTTTTACAGGCTAAAAGCATTCCTTCATAAATTTCATCCAAAGCTTCAACAGGAAATCGGCTTGAAACGGCTAATCCCACCAAAATCTGAGTAGGAATACCATTCATTGCATATATGTCAGAGAGATTAACTACCACTGACTTATAGCCTAAATGCTTCAGGGGAACATAAGCCAAGTCAAAATGAACCCCTTCAACAAGTAAATCCTTGGAAATTAGAGTTTCATGATTACCATGATCAATTATAGCGGCATCATCTCCTGCCCCAGTTAAAGAGGATTCATTAGTTAATTTGATTGAAGATGTCAGACGATCTATTAGAGCAAATTCGCCCAATTCTGACAATTGTGTTTTTTGTTGGTTCGGTGTATCAAGCATGACGCAAATTTCGGTATACCTTTGTTAAAATACCTTTGTTAAAATTACATTCCTATGACCCAGAATTTCAATACGCAAATCGATGCGTTTATGGTTGGCATTCAGTCGCGAAATCCTAATGAACCTGAATTCATACAAGCTGTTCAGGAAGTTGCAGAATCTGTTATCCCATTTATTGAGCAAAACCCTAAGTATAAAGCTGCGAAGATACTAGAACGAATCGCCGAAGCCGAACGTACCTTAATGTTTCGTGTTTCATGGACAAGAGATGATGGCAGTGTTGAATTAAATAGGGGCTATCGAGTCGAGTTCAATAGTGCTCTCGGACCATACAAAGGCGGATTAAGATTTCATCCATCAGTAAACCTGAGTGTTCTTAAATTTCTAGGATTTGAACAAATCTTTAAAAATAGTTTGACTACTCTACCTCTAGGAGGAGGTAAAGGAGGATCTGACTTTGATCCTAAAGGAAAATCAGATGCTGAAGTCATGAGATTTTGTCAAGCATTTATGACAGAGCTTGCTCGCCATATAGGGCCAAATACAGATGTACCTGCTGGCGACATTGGAGTCGGAGGTCGAGAAATCGGGTACATGTTCGGGCAATACAAACGTATTCGAAATGAATTTACAGGTGTATTGACCGGTAAAGGCCGAAATTGGGGTGGCTCACTTGTTCGTCCCGAAGCTACTGGTTATGGTACAGTATACTTTGCCGAAGAAATGCTTAAAACAAAAAATGAATCCTTTAAAGGAAAGGATGTTGTTATTTCAGGATCAGGAAATGTCGCACAGTATGCCGCTCAAAAAGCAATAAATATGGGTGCCAAAGTTCTTACTATGTCTGACTCATCAGGATATATAATTGATGATGAAGGCATTGATTCTGAAAAACTAAAATTCATAATGAATTTAAAAAATGTAAAGAGGGGACGAATATCGGAGTATTTAAAAGATTACTCGAAAGCGAAATTTGTTGCTGGTAAGGCCCCATGGGATATTGCATGTGATGTAGCCCTTCCATGCGCCACTCAAAATGAGTTAGACAAAGATGATGCATTGACACTGGTAAAAAATGGTGTGATATGTATCGCTGAAGGAGCAAATATGCCATCGACTCCTGGAGCAATTGAAGCTTTTCACTCAGCAAAAATATTATTTAGCCCAGGGAAAGCAGCTAACGCTGGTGGAGTTGCTACATCTGGATTGGAAATGTCCCAAAATAGCTTAAGAATGAGTTGGAGCAGAGAGGAAGTTGACGAAAAGCTTCGCGAGATAATGGTGAGTATCCATGCGTCATGTGTAAAATATGGCACTGAAAAAAATGGATTTGTTGATTATGTTAAAGGAGCCAACCTGGCAGGATTTGTAAAAGTTGCAGATGCCATGTTAGATCAAGGCATAATGTAACCAGATTGATTTAGTAAACGTGATATTTTGTTTAATCAGAATATCCTGGGACAAAAAATCCCCCTGGAATAATTATTTCAGGGGGATTTCGGTTTTGCGAAGATATTTTATAGAAGATCTATCCCCAACGTTATTGCAGCGAGTTGATAAGGTTTGGATGTGATATCCTCTCCTTGTTGAAAGTATTTAGATAATGCAAAACGGCCTTTCACATATATTGAGCCATAACCTAAACGAGCACTTACACCATAAGATACAGGGTTATTATAAAAACTATTTATTCTTCTATCCTGAACAGCACCTGATATATCGGCATAATTTATTTTCCGTGTCGTTTGTAGTCGTAAACCAACATAGCCACCAATTCCAATAGTCACTCCTCTATTGCCATCATTACTGCTATTAAATACCAATTCTAATGGGGCTTCAATATATGATGTTGTCAAGCTTGACTTAGTTCTAATATTTATGCTGTCTGCATCTAATTGGACAGCAACCACTCTCTGTGGAGAATAATCTGTAGACACAAAAGAAAACTCACCAAAATCTAGTACACTCCAGGATATTGAGACTCCGGTTCTGAACCAGAAAGGCGATTTCGATAATCGATATTGATTGAAAAAGACATCCCATGATTGAGAAGATGAGCGAAGAATCCTACCCGGTCTATTTTGAGCCCACTCAAAATTAGAAAAGCTTATCCCTCCACCTGAGATATCCGCTAGTTCGACAATCCCATATGCAAATGACATTCCACGATGAATTTTAACTTTTTCAGCACTCTTTTCACTCAGCACAAGACCTAAATCTAAATTGACATCAATTTTTATGGGATTAATTTCGTCCTCTTGGTTATCCGGAGGAAGCTCACCGATTTTAATAGCATTTTTCTTACTGCTCTTTTTTTGATCTTTTTTTAACTCTTTTTCTTTTTTCTTAGTTTCTTTCTTTAATTGTCTTTTTTCCTTTTTTGTCAATTCAACTGCAGTTGCTTCACCTGAAGCATCTTGACCGTTTGCAGGAAGGTTGAAAAGAAAAATAATTGAAAGCGTGTAAACTAAATATTTCATAGTGTTAAATAGAATGATAGACAGCAAAAATAGCAACATTTATGCCAGATCCGCAATTTGAAGGCATATGATTTCCAGTATATCTGGTCACAAATGATTAGATAGGTTTTTTAAGAAAAATTTACCCGACCTTTGAATATGCCAAAAAAAGGCCCAAAAAAAAATAAAGCACATCGTTCGATGGATGCTGCTTCATTAGCCTCTAGAATCCTTCGACTTCTTCAAAAAAGACCATTCAGTATATTTCCTCTTGAGGATATAGCCATAGAAATGAATATGTATGAGCGTACTGGGAAAATATTAGCTAAAGCTGCAATAGACATTTTAAATAGCGCCGGTCAAATAAAAGAAATAAGTCCAGAAAAGTATCAATACAAAGTTGATGAAGCTTATGTTCAAGGCACTTTACAACTAACATCTTCAGGCACTGGTTATGTTATACCTGGTGGAGAAGAGGATGATATTTTTATTAGAGACAATAATTTAGGTTTAGCTTTTGGGGGTGACCAGGTGAAAGTTTTACTACATCCTCTAAAAGGAAAAAGAAAAAAAGAAGGTCAAATAACAGAGGTGATAAAAAGAGCAAGAAATAGATTTGTGGGTGAGCTGCAAGTTTCCGAAAAACATGCTTTTTTAGTCACTGATAAAAGAAAAATAGGCCCAGACTTCTACATCCCTCAAAATAAATTAAATGGGGGGAAAGATGGGCAAATTGTTATTGCTTCATTGATCTCTTGGGATAACCCTGAGCAAAAACCGCAGGGAAAAATTGAGGAAGTCCTTGGTGATCGGGGTGATCATGACACTGAAATACATGCGATATTAAATGAATATGGGCTTCCGTATTCATTTCCTGAAGAAGTAGAAGCTGAAGCGAATAAAATCCCATTAGAAATTAATTCAAAAGAGATATCGAATAGGAGAGATATGAGAAATGTCAAAACATTTACTATCGATCCGTATGATGCAAAAGATTTTGATGATGCGCTGAGTATTCGAGAAATTGATGATCAATACTGGGAAATTGGAGTTCATATTGCCGATGTCACGCACTATGTAACCCCTGGCAGCAAACTTGAAGAGGAAGCTCAAAAAAGAGCAACATCAGTCTATTTAGTGGATAGAGTTGTTCCTATGCTGCCAGAAGTTTTATCAAATAAGGTATGCTCATTGCGTCCGAATGAAGATAAGTTTACATTTTCAGCAGTATTCGAAATCAACTCCAATGGTAATATACGTAACCGATGGTTTGGTAGAACTGTTATTCACTCCGATAAAAGACTCACTTATGAAGAAGCTGAATTAATTATTCAAGGCGAAGACAATGATCTACTTGGACAAGAAATTCGAATTATGGATTCCATAGCTAAAGATCTTCGAAAAAAAAGAATGGCTGATGGAGCAATTGCTTTTGACCGTGCAGAAGTAAAGTTTAAATTAGATTCAGAGAATGAGCCTATTGGGGCCTCGTTGAAGATTGCTCAAGATTCCAATAAACTTATCGAAGAATTTATGCTCTTGGCTAACAAACATGTTGCTAATATTATTGGTCGCCAAGCCGATGGAAAACGTAATACCAAAACAATGGTGTATCGGGTACATGATCACCCAGACCCGGCGAAACTTGAAACCCTTTCACAATTCGTTAGACCATTGGGCTATAATTTGGCAACTCAAGGAACACAAGCAGTGCGCAAATCAATAAATACTCTTCTCTCGACGGTGAAGGGAACCCCAGAAGCTAATATGCTTGAAACCTTGACGGTAAGAACTATGGCTAAGGCCATTTATTCAACTCAAAATATAGGTCATTATGGTTTAGCCTTTGATGATTATACCCACTTCACATCGCCTATTAGAAGGTATCCAGACATGATGGTTCATCGCCTCCTTCAAGATTTTCTAGACGGGAAACATACCCACAACATTGAAGAGTACAATGACATGTGTGACTATTGTTCAAATCGCGAACAAAATGCAAGCGATGCAGAGCGAACTTCAATAAAATTCATGCAAGCAAAATACATGGATAAATATCTAGGAGAAGAATTTGATGGTATTATCTCTGGAGTGACTGATTGGGGAGTCTTTGTAGAAATACAAAAAATGGGATGCGAGGGTCTTGTTCGTCTGAGTGAATTCAGTGATGACTATTATATAATAGATAAAAACAACTATCGAATAGTTGGAGAAAGAAACGGGAATAGCTATAATCTTGGAGATCCGCTAAGAATCGTTGTCAAAGACGTAGACTTAGTAAAAAAGACAATTGATTTTGGGATACCCCGAAAAGGAGCAATAAATGGCAAAGAATACCCTAGCAAATTTAAAGGCAGGTTCCATGAGTCCAAACCGCAAGAATTAAGAGCAAAAAAAAACTATTTTAGCGCAAAAGACTCGGATCCAACAAAATCTTCAAATAGAGGGAATTCAACATTCAAAGCAAAAGGACCAAAGACAACAAAGGCAAAAAAGAAACGTCGCTAGTTTTTAGCCTCCCAAACATTATCATTTCTATTGACATCTGCAATCCAATTTTCTGGGTCAATAAGTATCCTTTCAATATTCTCTATCGGTATATCTAATGTGAATGTCCGCTCAAGCTGAGTATAATTCCAGGGGCCCAAAACACTAAAACCTTTTTTATAGCCAAACATTGAACTAAGCGGTATTGTATAGTCTAAAATAGATCCTGATTTTAAAATAATTCTCATATCTACCGGAATAGCCATTGTCCCTATTCTCTTTAAGGATATTTGAGTCATTTTGTTATCAATACTGTAAGCAGAGTCAATAGCTATATCTGGATATTTATTGGTTGAAATCCAGAGGTTTAAATACCAGTCTAGAATCATACCTGACTCTTTTTCAGCGATACGCAAAAAATCTTTTGGCGTTGGATGCTTAAATGCCCATTCATTTTTATATCGAGTCATAGTAGACCAAAATGGACCCTCTCCTATTATTCCTCGAAGCTGAACTAAAAACAAAGAACCCTTCATATATGCTGCCAATTGATAAGGAAATTTCCCATCAAAATAATTCGCAAGTGTTCCCGTGGGCTCAATCCATGACTCCTTCGCTAATTTTGAGAATCTTGACAAGTAAGAATTATGAGGATTTAAAACATTCTTAGCAAGTAAAATATTCATTGCTTCATCTTCAGCAAAACTCGTAAACCCTTCATCCATCCATGAGTATTGCTGCTCGTCAGTTCCGAGCATGCCATAATACCACATATGAGAAGCTTCGTGAATGACAGTAGATAAAAGACCATCATATGAATCTCCTTGAACTTGCATTACGGTGGCCATTGGGTACTCCATTGCTCCTTCGCCTCCTTGAATTATTGTGAATTGTGGCCACTCATAAGTGCCAAATTTTTGTTCCATAAATTGAAAATAACTCTTTACATCTTCTTTGAATTTCTCCGTGCCAAGGTGCTTTGATGATTTTTTGTCTTTTTTATAAATAAAGTGTAAGTCTACTCCGGATAAAGATTTTCTCTTTTCATGAATAAAATTTTTGTCTGCTACCCATGCAAAATCATGAACTTTTTCTGCTCGGAAATTCCACGTTAATCGTGTTCTTTTTTTATGATTTATCTCTTGAGAAGAATAACCATGACCAATAATATCGGCATTGTTAAGCACCCCAGTTCCACCTATTAAATAATCTGAATCAGCTGTGATATTGACATTAAATGTACCAAAGTCGCCGTAGAATTCTCGGGCAACATATATATCTGGATGCCATCCATCTTGATCAAAAACACAAATTTTGGGATACCACTGCGTAAAAGTGTAAGCAACGCCTTCAGGACCTTTTCTCCCCCCCCTCTCCACTAATTTGGGAATATGAGTGATATACTTTAAGCTAAAAACAACAGTTTCTCCAGGCTTTATATCTTGGGGCAGGACCCCATGCAAAATAGTCTGATCAATATAAAAAGAGACGACTTCATCATTCATAGTCATCTCCGAGATAACCTGAGATCCCCATTCATCATCCTTATATTTCTCAATATTATCACCAATTGCATTGTCCTTAAACCGAGATGGTATATTAGCCATATTTGAAAGCATGCTCCCTGGTTGAAATGCATTCCAATACAAATTAAAAAACACGTCAACTATAGATTCAGAGCTATTATTGGTGTAACTAAGTTTTAAATCACCATTTAACAAGTTCTGCTTGTCATCTAGATCTACATTTATATCATATTCTATTTCCTGTTGCCAATATCCCTGGCCCTGAAGAATTGATACATTCCAAAAGAGAATGATTGCGCATAAAAATATATTATTCATCTATTTAATCATTTAAATTTCTAGTATTAGCTAATCGAGGGCCTCGATCTGTTTTCTCAAGAGTGCACGTTTCATTTTTTGGATCATGTTCTAAAAATAAACGATAACCATTTTCAGAAACCTCATTTAGAATGTGGCTCTTTTCTTCTAAAGTAATCAATGGACGAGTATCATAACCCATTACATATGGCAAGGGGATATGCCCAACTGAAGGAAGTAAATCTGCCATAAATACTACTGTCTCAGTCCTATATGAGATTATTGGACACATTTGAGCATCAGTATGCCCATTAACTACAAAAGCATCAAACCCCAGCCCCGTTTTAACACGACGCTCTCCTTCTGGAGCATCAATAAAATTAAGTTGCCCACTTTCTTCTAATGGCCTTATGTTTTCTCCAAGGAAAGATGCTTTCTCTCTTTTGTTGGGAGATTTTGCCCAAGACAAGTGACGCCTATTTGTCCAATAATTTGCATTCTCAAAAGTTGGCTTAAAGATATCCCCACTTCTTTCTACAGCGCCACCAACATGATCAAAATGCAGATGTGTTAAAAAAACATCGGTAATATCTTTAGGTTCTAATCCGATTTTTTTAAGATTGCCTTTCAAGCTGTCATTGCCATGAAGGTGATAATGACCAAAAAACTTTTCATCTTGCTTTGATCCTATTCCAGTATCAATTAGAATCAATCGGTCATTATCTTCAATAAGCATAGACCGCATGGCCCATGTGCATAAGTTATTCTGATCAGCTGGATTTGTTCTTTGCCAAAGAGACTTTGGGACTACTCCAAACATTGCTCCTCCATCTAATTTAAAAAACCCAGTATTTATAGCATGTAGCTTCATAGCACAAACTTAGTGGGGAGAGCTCCCACCACATAATTTCAAGTTTAAAAAAAGAAAGGGCAGTCCCCCAAATGCCCTTTCAAACTAAACACATAAATGCGACTAAGGCACATTTATTATATCATAAGTTTAAAATTTATACCAATAATATTTACTTATTTCGTTTTAATCGAAAAAAATCTTTTAATAAATCACCACAAACTTCCTCTTCAATCCCTCCAAAAACAATTGTTTTAGGATGAACTTTAATTCCAAGTGTATTAAATCCTCTCTTTTCATCTTTTGCTCCAAAAACTACGCGATCAATTTGAGACCAAAAAAGAGCTCCAGCACACATAACACAGGGCTCCAATGTTATATATATGGTGCAATCTTTTAAATATTTAACACCAAGATAATTTGCTGCTGACGTTATGGCTTGCATTTCTGCATGCGCAGTCACATCTGTCAACCTTTCTGTTAGATTATGACCTCTTGCTATTATTTTATTATTAGCAACAACAACAGCACCCACAGGGACCTCATCTTCTTCAAAAGCTTTAACTGCCTCTCTTATCGCTTCGCGCATAAAATAGACATCATCAAATTCCATAAGTATAAAGCTACGCAGCCCCTCTTGCTTTTCTACCTTTGTGTTCTAAACTATTATCATGTATCGTACTCATACCTGTGGACAATTGGGACTTTCGGAAGTTGGTCAATTGGTAACTTTAAGCGGCTGGGTCCAAAGGCGCAGGGACTTTGGGGGTCTTTCATTTATTGATCTGAGAGATCGATATGGCATAACTCAACTAGCTTTCAATGAGGGAGTAGATGCTCAGAGATTGACCGAAGCAAGGCTAATAAATAGAGAGTTTGTAATTCAAGTAGAGGGTATTGTAGTTGAAAGAGAGAAGAAAAATAAAGCCTTAGAAACAGGAGAAATAGAAATCAGGGTAACTTCAATTAAAATTCTAAGCTCAGCAAAGACTCCTCCATTTACCATCGAGGAAAATACAGATGGGGGAGACGATTTAAGAATGAAATATCGTTATCTCGACATTCGGCGAAAATCTGTTCGAGAAAAATTATTGCTTCGAAATAAAATCAACATGTCAGTAAGGACTTACCTTAATTCCAATGGGTTTGCTGATATTGAGACCCCTTATCTTATCAAATCTACCCCAGAAGGCGCTAGAGATTTTGTTGTTCCATCAAGAGTGAATAGCGGTCAATTTTATGCCCTTCCTCAATCCCCGCAAACATTTAAGCAGCTTTTAATGATTGGTGGCTTAGATAAATATTATCAAATTGTTAGATGTTTCAGAGATGAGGACTTAAGAGCAGATCGTCAGCCAGAATTCACTCAAATTGATTGTGAAATGTCATTTATCGAGCAAGATGATATTTTAAGTGTTTTTGAAGGACTTTTGAAGCATGTAATAAAAGAAGTACACTCCAAAGAGATTGGCTCAATTCCTAAGATGACATATGAAACAGCCATGAGAAAATACGGGAATGACAAACCAGACATTCGGTTTGACATGACTTTTGTAGAACTTAATCAACTCGTAAAAGATTCTGATTTTCCAGTCTTCAATAATGCTGAATTAGTTATTGGAATAAATGTAAAAGGGTGCTCTAATTATTCTCGAAAAGAACTTGATGCATTAACAAGTTTTGTAAAACGACCACAGCTAGGAATGTCAGGGCTGATATGGATGAAGGTAGATGAAAACGGAATCCCGATTTCAAGTGTCAAAAAGTTTTTTACTGAAGTAGAGCTTAAGAAGTGGATGATAGCGTTTAATGCGGAAAAAGGTGATTTAATTCTAATTTTAGCAGGAGAAAAGACTAAGGCTAGAAAAGCGCTAAGCGAACTAAGAATGCACTTGGCAGAAAGTTTAGGGTTAAGAAACCCTATGGAATTTGCTCCATTATGGGTTGTTGATTTCCCTCTTTTAGAACGAGATGAAGACAACAATCGATGGATGGCAATGCATCATCCATTTACTAGTCCCAAGATAGAAGATTTGAAAATAATTGATTCTGACCCAGGAGCTGTAAGAGCAAATGCTTATGACTTGGTTTTGAACGGAAATGAAATTGGAGGTGGTTCTATCCGTATTCATGAAAAGAAGCTTCAATCAAAAATGTTTGATCTTTTAGGGTTTACAGAAAGCGAGGCAAATGATCAATTTGGGTTTTTAATGAATGCTTTTGAATATGGCGCCCCTCCCCATGGCGGAATTGCATTTGGTTTCGATCGCTTGGTCGCAATAATGGGTGGAGATGAAGTCATCCGAGATTACATTGCTTTTCCAAAAAATAATTCAGCAAGAGATGTTATGATTGAAGCTCCTTCGGAAATTTCTAAAGAACAGTTAGAAAACCTGTCCATTAACGTAATACCTGAGGATTAATTAATATCTTCTTACTCATTAAGAGTAAATAACATTTGCTAGGCTAGAACAAAATGCTAACTATCTCTGTTCTAAAAGAATACTCCAACAAGTATTTACTATGAAAAAACCCTTCATCTTTATGTTTTTCGTTATTGCCTTTTTAGCAAAAGGGCAGATTAAAATAGAAAACAACTGGTTGGACCTGATGAATGACCCTGAGGTCAACTTTTATGATGTAGTAGATGCTTTTGAAACAGAATGGGATGGTAAAACTATTCAAAAAGGCCGAGGTTGGAAACAGTTTAAAAGATGGGAAGCTTTTATGGAACCCCGAGTATTTCCATCCGGTATCCGCAATAAATCACATTCCTTATTCAACTCCTACAACGGTTCTGAAACAACCTCATCGCTAACTATTTCATCTGGATTGGGCAATTGGACCCTAGTAGGCCCGACCAATGGAAACTCTTTAAATGGAATAGGAAGAATTAATGTAATCGCTCTACATCCAACACAAGTCAACACGCTTTTTGCAGGATCTCCTGCGGGCGGATTATGGAAATCCACTGATGATGGTCTTAGTTGGTCTACGAATACAGATTTATTGCCAAATCTTGGAGTAAGTGCTATTTTAATTGACCCTACAAATACAAATATTATGTTTATCGGAACTGGAGATAGAGATGGTGGGGATACCTATTCTATAGGAGTTTTGAAATCTATAGATGGAGGTCATACATGGGACCCAACTGGTTTGAGTTTTAATGTCACGCAATCTTACAGAATTACCGGCCTAGTCATGCATCATGACAGCACAAACCATATTGTAGCAGCGTCAAGAACAGGGATTTACAAGAGCTTAGACGGAGGAGTGAGTTGGTCCATAAAGCAAGGCGGTTCTTTTCAATGCATTGTGAAAATACCTGGATCCAATAAACTATTTGCTGGAACATCATCAAATGGTCAAATCTGGACATCCTCTGATTTTGGTGCTACTTGGACGAAAATAACCAATGGACTTCCTTCTGCTGGTAGAAGAGTTGAGCTAGCAGTAACAGCAAATGATACTAACTATGTATATGCCATATATGGAGCTGCTAATAATGGACTATATGGAATTTACAGGAGTATTGACGGTGGGTTAAGCTGGTCTCAAAGACATGGATCAACCCCTAACTTATTAGACTGGAGCACAAATGGAAGTGGCTCGGGTGGTCAAGCTTGGTACGATCTTTCTATCGCAGTTTCTCCATTAAATAAAAACGTAGTCTTAACTGGTGGTGTAAATGTTTGGAGATCTAACAACGGTGGATCCAGTTTTTCTTTAAGTGGTCATTGGTATGGTGGTGGTGGTGTTTCGTTCGTTCATGCTGATCATCATTGGATGATGTTTAGACCGGGAAGTAACGAACTTTACGCCGGTTGCGATGGAGGCGTTTACAAATCAAATAATGGAGGAATTAATAATAGTTGGGTTAGCAGAAATGCGGGCTTAGCCATAACTCAATACTATAAAATTGGCACGACAGAAGCTGATCCATCATTAACTATTGCAGGAGCTCAAGACAATGGAACTCATCTTAATGATAACGGTTGGGATCGCGTTGGCGGAGGAGATGGAATGGATTGTTCTATTTCCATTGGAAACCCAAATGTTATGTACAGATCAATCTATTACGGAGATTTTGACAAATCAACAAATGGGGGCAATAATTTCAATGCGGCATTTAATTTGCCGCCTGCAGGCTCCGGTAACTGGGTTACTCCTTTTATTTCTAGTCGCATTTCTACCAACACTCTTTATGCCGGGTTTGATCGCCTTTGGAAAAGTACGAATGGGGGCGCTAGTTTTAATGCAACAACATCCAATGGGATTTTTGGTTCCAATAATATTGATGTTTTAGCTGAAGCCCCTGGAGACCCCAATACTATTTATGCAGGTATAAATAACAGATTATATCATTCTTCAAATGGGGGAACCACATGGACATGGATTTCAAGTAATATAGGCAGTGGTAACGTAATTACTGGAATTGCTGTGGACCCTTTAAATGCAAGTCACGTATACATATCAAAATCAAGTTATATATCTAACGCTAAAGTTTACGAATCATTTAACTCAGGAGCCTCATGGTATAATCGTAGCGGTTCACTTCCAAACATCCCTGCAAACTGCATAGCGTACCAAAATAATAGCAATGGGATTATTTATGTAGGAACTGACCTTGGAATGTATTTTCGTGATGCGAGCATGTCTGATTGGTTACCTTTCAATAATGGAATTCCCAATACTATCGTAAATGATATTGAGATACTTGATAATGAAGGAATTATTAGAGTAGGAACATATGGAAGAGGAGTATGGGAAAGTGCTTTGGTCAATGATTTCTTAGTTAAGCCAGAAGCTAATTTTATTGCATTTCCTGAAAATGTTTGCTCGATTAGTGATACCATAAGTATCACTGATAACTCCACGAACTTAGCCTCATTTTGGAACTGGAATATTTCTCCGTCGACATACCAATATGTCAATGGATCGGGTCCTAGTTCATCTCAGATTGATGTAATTCTTCAAATAAAAGGAGAATATACTGTCCGTTTAATTTCTGGAAACTCTTACGGATCAGATACTATTGTAAAAGTTAATATTATTTCTGCTGGTGGAATAGAGACCCCGGCGAATGAAGAATTTTTTGAGGCGATCCCTAATCGTTGGACAATTTCCAATCCAGACTTTGATAAAAGCTGGGGTATCGCCCCCTTTGGAAGCACAACTGATAGTACATGTGCGGTATTTCGCGGCTATAACTACTCTAATACCGGAGAGATAGATGGTTTAATTTCACCGAATTATTCTCTTGATAGTAATAGCCTTCTAGTTTATGATATTGCTTACCGTCAAAAGACGGGTTCAAACTCTGACACATTAAATGTTTTCATTAGTGATAATTGCGGCATGTCTTGGAATCTCCTCCAAAAATTTTATAATGATGCAAATGGATCTTTTGCAACAGGCCCAAATCAAACTGGTGCTTTTACTCCCTCAAACCAATCTGATTGGAGAACTGATACTATTTTTCTTACAGGATACGTTGGGGATTTAAGGTTCAAGTTTGAAGTGACAAACTCAAATGGTAATAACTTATTTTTAGATCGAATAAGATTTATTTCTGGCTCAGATATAGTGCCTACTGCCGGAGTATTTAGTGATACCATAGCTTGCATTAATCAGCCGATCAAATTCTATTCTACAGGAAAAGGTAAAAATGCAACTTATCTCTGGAATTTTCCTGGGGGCAACCCTACCAATAGTTCCCTCAAGAATCCTATAGTGACCTATTCAAGCTCTGGGGCTAAATCGATTAATCTATCTGTCTCAAATAATCAGGGAAGTGATACTATTTCATTATTTAATTATATTGATGTTCTAAATGCATCACAACCATCTGTGAACATTAATTCTAATATGAATGCAATTTGTACAGGAGATACTATTGTATTCAATGCCACCGCAGTAAATATTGGTAGTGCAGCAAAATACATTTGGACAATAAATAGTCAATCATTTGGAGGTAATAACTCAAGTATTTCTTTATTTAATTTAAACAATGGGGACACTGTCCGCTGTGAAGTTCAATCCTCAGAAGTTTGCGCTTCACCATCTAAGGCGATTTCAAACTCAATTATAGTGACGATTCTTGCGTTGCCATCTGTCCAAGCTGGATCATACTCCTCTGTTTGTGTTGGCGGGAATGCTTTAACCCTTCAAGGGGTGCCTGCGGGAGGAGTATTTTCAGGAATAGGAGTTGTGAACGGGGCTTTTCTTCCAACAACAGTAGGGCAAGGACAGTATACTATCACCTACACTTATGCTAATAACAACGGTTGTGTTAATTCTGCAGAGTCTATTATTATAGTCTTAGGTTTACCAAACGTTTTCTTAACCTTGCCAGCAAATTTGCTATGTAAAAACGATCCACCATTCAACGTCTCCGGTGGATACCCGCTTGGAGGAGTTTACTATGTGAATGGTGTGCTATCGACTCAAATAAATACCAACAACCTTGGGGTGGGTTTGCATGAATTAAAATACACCTATTCAAATTTTAATGGATGCACTGCATCACGATCTGATTCATTTGAAGTAAAAAACACACCCCCAATTCCAACTGTTCAAGTTTTTGATGGTGATTCTCTTTTCTGTCCAGAAGCTATTTTAGGATGGGGAATTCAGTGGCTTGACGCAAATAAAAATCCAATTCTAGGAGAAACAAATGCATGGTTCATTGCACCAATAACAGGGATTTATTTCGCGCGACTAAAATTAGGAATCTCTTGTTTCCCAACTTCCTCAGGAACGAATGTGGTTTCTACTGAGGAGTATAATATCTCCAAAATAAAGGTCACTCCAAATCCTACTTCTGGTAATATCCAAATATTCTCTTCAGGAGCCATATATACCTCATATCGCTTAAGGTTAACTAATCTATCTGGTCAGGTTTTTTACGAGGAAATAAAAAAAGCAAGTGGGAATTTAGATGTCGAAAAAATAAATATGACACCATTCCCCCCAGGAGTATACATAATTGAAAGAATCGATTCTAAGAAAATCGAAAGTGACCGTATTGTAAAATTTTAGCCTAGATTCTGATAGCAGAATTTAAAACACTTTTGAATAAGGCAAGACCATCAGTGTTTAATAAATTTTCATCTGCTGCTCTTTCTGGATGTGGCATCATTCCCATAACATTTCCATTTTTATTGGATATGCCTGCTATGTTTTCAATGGAACCATTTGGATTTGATTCTTCTGTAGGATTGCCCAAATAATCTACATACCTAAACATTATTTGGTTATTGTCATTCAGAGACCTGACAGTTTCCTCATCGGCATAGAACCTTCCCTCACCGTGAGCAATTGGAATTTTATATGTTTTTTCTTTATCAAGTTCAGCCGTAATAGGTGTTGAAACACTTGATGGCGAAAGAAGTACATTTTTGCATATAAACTTATGCGTTATATTATGCAGAAGGCCACCATTAAGAAGTTGAGTCTCAGTAAGGATCTGAAAGCCATTACATATCCCTAGGACATACCCACCTCTTGCTGCATGATTTTTTACCTCCTCCATAATTGGAGAGAAGCTAGCAATTGCCCCAGACCTAAGATAATCTCCGTAAGAAAATCCTCCTGGCAATACAACCATATCAACTCCTTTTATATCATGATCCTTATGCCATAATGGTATTGTTTCACAACCTAAACCGTCGCGCAAGGTATCAATCATGTCTTGATCGCAATTCGACCCGGGGAAAGTGACTACTCCAAACTTCATTTATCAAAGGTAAGTATGAGGATTGTTATTACTCACAGATATATTTGGCATGAAATATGTTTAAATAGTGACATAATTTTTTTAGATATCTCTATAGGTACTTTTACAAAAAATAGTGGTTTATGCGTTTAGCACTTATTGGAGCTACTGGAATGGTAGGTGAAGTAATAAGAGAAATATTGTTAGAACGGCAGTTTCCGTTGTCTGAGCTAATTCTCAGTGCCTCATCAAAATCTGAGGGACAAAAAATTAAATGGAATGGTATTCAATATGAACTCCTTTCTCCAGCAGAGGCTTTGTCCAGGAAGCCTGATTTAGCAATCTTTTCTGCAGGAAGTGAAATCTCAAAAACATACGCTCCTAAATTTGCTGAACAAGGTTGCGTTGTAATTGACAATTCCTCTTTCTGGCGCATGGGGAAAGATATTCCCCTAATCGTTCCAGAGATAAACTCAGATGTTTTAAATAAGAGCAATCTTATTATTTCAAATCCAAATTGTTCAACAATTCAATTAGTAATGGCTTTAAAGCCTTTACACGATATCCATCCTATCCGAAGAGTTGTTGTAAGTACATATCAGAGTGTCACTGGTTCGGGAAAAATTGGTCAGAAGCAGCTAAATAGAGAAAGAGCTGGCGTATTTGAGGGAGAGACTGCTTACCCATATCAAATTGATATGAATTGCATTCCTCATTGTGATGTCTTTTTAGATAATGATTATACCAAAGAAGAAATAAAGCTCACCAATGAAACAAGAAAAATAATGGGTGATCCTAATATTCTAATTACTGCAACAGCTGTTAGGGTTCCGGTTGAAGGAGGTCATTCGGAAAGTGTCAATGTTGAATTTCAAAGTAATCGGCCTTCAATTGAAAGTATTAAGAGGGCATTAGATGCTTTCCAAGGTGTAAAAGTTCAAGACTTTATTGAGGGGAACACTTATCCCATGCCAATTTATGCACATGGGAAAAATGATGTTTTCATTGGCCGAATAAGAAATGATTACTCTCATCCAAAAGCCATTAATTTATGGATTGTTACTGATAATCTAAGAAAAGGAGCTGCTCTAAACGCAATACAAATAGCTGAAAAGCTTATTGAGAAAAAATTTATTTTTAAGAAAGTAGAAAATTGAATTCAGGATTTATGAAAAGTATTAAGTTTTATCTCTGCCTTTTGGCTTTTGTTTCAACCTTAAATTCCTACTCTCAAATATCTTTCAAAGGTTTAGTAGTAGACAATTCAAATGAAAAACCTATAAGAGAAGCAGCAATTTTATTGATGCCTGTTGATGATAGCAGAAGAGGCAATTCTCTTTTGAAAACAGCAACTTCTGACAAAGGGATGTTTGATATTTCTGTACCATATCCCGGCAAGTATCGTCTAAAAATTAGTGCCTTTGGGTTTTCTCCATTCACAGAAATTATTGAAACCAAGGAAAAATTAGCCGATAATTCAACAGAAGAGAAACCAGAGGTTTACAGAATCTCTAGAGGTGATATTGAACTCGAAGAAGCTCAAGTAATCTCAAGAGGGGCAATGCTCAATGGCCTTGATCGTAAAGTATATAGTGTTTCAGATGATTTACAAGTATCCAGCGGAACCGGTACAGATATTTTAAGACAAGTTCCCAATGTCTCCTTAGATATCGATGGGAATGTTGCACTTAGAGGAGATGAAAATGTGACTATTCTGATTGATGGACGGCCTGCAGCCATGATGGGCTACAGAGGACAAAATGCTTTTGATCGACTCCCATCTGGGACAGTGGAAAGAGTTGAAGTCATTGTGAATCCTGGTGCGAAATTCGATGCACAGGGAACTGGTGGGATAATAAATTTAGTTACAAAAGAAATTGCTG
>CAJWXO010000008.1 GCA_913049755.1 uncultured Cryomorphaceae bacterium | reverse complement strand
AACAGATGGGTTGGCTTCTGTAAACAAAGAGATTTGCGACAAATATGATCAACATTGGATAATCACCCGTGAAGAGGTTGAAACGCATCGTTCATGGTTGTTCTGTAAAAATGATCCAGACTGTGATGCTGGCGATAAGTTTCCAGGATATGAAGGGAATATCCCGGATATTATTTTAGATTGGCCAGCACAAGGTGCTGAAGGTGAATTGCCTTACTCCCTTGCTCCTTTTATTGACTTAGATGGAGATCAATTCTATGATCCACTTGAGGATTACCCTGCTTATGACTTGGATAGAGCTTTTGATTGTCGAAGAAAAGAGACCGATGTTCTTTACGGTGATCAGACCATATGGTGGGTATTTAATGATAGAGGAAATGTTCACACTGAGACCAATGCGGGCGCTCTAGGTTTTGAAATTCGAGCTCAAGCATTTGCTTTTTCTACGAATGATGAGATCAATAATATGACATTCAATAACTACCGAATTATTAATAAGTCAACATTTAGATTGACCAATACATATTTCTCTACATGGTTTGATCCAGATTTAGGAAATTATTTAGATGATATTATAGGTTGTGACATCCCAAGGGGATTAGGATATTGTTACAATGCGGATTTAAATGATGAAGGTCCTTTGGGATATGGATTAAATCCTCCTGCTGTTGGGTTTGATTTTTTCCAAGGGCCTTTTGCTGATTATTTTGATGGCCTTGATAATGATAGAGATGGATGTATTGACGGTGTAAGAGATGACAATGGAGATTGTGTCGCAGAGAATCCAGTTACCGGTGTCAACGAAAGAATCATCATGTCTGGATTTATGTATTACAATAACACAGGTTCTGCATTTTCTGGTAATCCCAATACCTCTGCAGAGTTTTACAATTTTATGCAATCAAGATGGAAAAATGGCAACCCTCTTGTAGTTGAGAGCCCTAGCGGTCCCGGGAACCCCGCAAATGGAGATGGATTTACTGCAGATGGCTCAGGCCTGTCAACTTTATTTGCATATCCAGGGAATACCTTCGATACAACTGGAAATAATGCTCCAACGACATCTCAAGATTGGTATGAATCACCAAATAATTCTGAGGACAAACGTGGTCTTCACAATGCAGGGCCTTTCTCTTTAGCTCCAGGGGCATTGAATTTTATTACAACAGGAGTAGTTTGGGAGAGGGATTACAATAAGTCTGATTTATTTGCATCAGTTGAGAAAATTTTAATTGCTGACGATAAGGCACAAAGTTTATTTGATAATTGTTTTCAAATATTAAATGGTCCTGATGCTCCTGATTTAGAAGTTCAGGAGTTAGATCGTGAGCTGGTTTTGATGCTTAGTTACAGGGAAGGACAGAACAATGAGAATCTAGATTATGAAGAGATTGATCCTCTAATTCCATTTGCAGATAATAAATATAGATTTGAAGGATTTCAGGTTTTCCAGTTGGCAAATCAGAATGCTTCGGTAGGTGATCGATATGATCCTAGCCAAGCAAGATTAATCGGTCAATGTGATATTCAAAATGGTGTAGAACGATTGATAAATTGGGAACTAGATCCTAACCTGGAACTTCTGATGCCTCAAGATATGACCCTTGAAAATAATAATGAAGGCATTAAAATGAGTTTCTTAGTTAGTGACGATGCCTTCGCAACGGGAACAGACAAGAGACTTGTGAATCATAAGCCATACTACTTTACTATTGTGGCATATGCCTATAATGAATATGAGCCATTTGACCAGGTTTTATATCCAAGCGGACAGCGAAAGCCTTTCTTGTCAGGAAGAAATAATGTAAGGAAATATGAAGGTATTCCGCATATAATAAGTAGTGAATCCGAAGGGACTATTCAAAATTCAGCATATGGGTTTAGCCCAATTATTACGCGGATTGAAGGTATAGGTAACGGAGGAAATGCTCTCGAATTAGACTCAGCCTCAAAATCATTCATCATTAATAACTTCAGTTTAGATTACCCAGTATATGAGAGTGGGTATGGGCCGATTAATGTAAAAGTTGTAGATCCTTTGAACGTACCAGAAGGAAATTACACTCTTCTGTTTGATAACGTAGGAAGTTCAGCAATGTGGGAGATTCAAGATGGTGCGGGTAATACTATTGCAAATTCGATGACTTCAATCTCTTTTTTAAATGAACAAATAATCCCTGAGTTGGGATTATCGGTTGAAATTAGAGATCAAGAGAACCCAGGAAATGATCCAGATAATGAGAGGAATACAGGAATTATTGAATCAGACATCAGTTTTAGCGATCCTACTCAGCCATGGCTGACCGGTGTAAAAGATGACGATAGCTACAGTCCTAGAAACTGGCTATTAGCAGGGCAAAATGATGTCACAGTAAAGCCTGGCTCTTATTATTCAGACTACCCAGATGATCCTAAGTCATTGTTTAGCAATATTGTAGATGGCACATGGGGACCATTTAAATATGTGAGTTATTTAGGAAGAGGCTTTGATGAAGGAAACTCTATCTATGGCATGGGTCCTGCTGATTCAGCGATGTCAGCTTTTGCATCTAGAATGGCTACTGGAGGTCTCCACTCTGTTGATATTGTTTACACATCTGACCATACTAAATGGACTCGTGTACCTGTTTTAGAGCTTGGCGAGGATCAAAATTTGACGGAGGGCGCTACACGCAAATGGAGGTTGCGCTCTGGAGCTAGTTTAGATCTTGTGAATGGTGAACTTGTTCAAAGCTCCACTACTACGGGCTGGTCATGGTTTCCAGGATACGCAATTGATCTGGAAACTGGGACACGATTAAATATGGCTTTTGGTGAAAATTCATGGATGGTAGGGGATAATGGAAATGATATGAAATGGAACCCAACGAGTAGACTCAGTGTTTTCCCAAGGGATGCTGTTACTGGTGGATATAAGTTTGGGGGACAACACTATCTATATGTATTTGCGCCTTATTTCCAACAGGGACTCTCTAAGATTCCTTTGGATTACGCTGGACCAGACGAAACTGCAAGTCCATTATACACAGAGATATCTGGTATGAATTCTATCTTAAATCGCAATAAGATCACAAAAAGTTTAATGTGGGTTAACATACCATTAATTGATTCCAGGTTTGATGGAATGGATCCGTATACTAACATGCCAAGTGATGCAAAAGTTAGAATTCGCATGACTCAGCCCTACGCTAAGTATGAAATAGATGGAAGTAATAATTCTTTCCCTAAGTACATTTTTAACACAAATAATGTAGCTACCAAAAAGGGCCAAACTTCCGTCGCTCAGTCGGCATTGGATATAATCCGTGTTGTCCCTAATCCATACTTTAGTATCTCTTTGTATGAGAATTCTCAATTAGACAATATTGTCAAGATTACTAACCTTCCAGAAAACTGTACTATAAATATTTATACTGTTGAAGGGGCTTTGGTTAGGACTTTGAAGAAGGACAACCCTGCGACATGGATATCATGGAACTTGACGAACAATTATAATGTTCCAATTGCTAGTGGAGTTTATATCATTCACATTAATGCTCCGGGTATAGGGGAGAAGGTGATTAAATGGTTTGGAACACTACGTCCATTTGACCCAACTGGATTTTAAAAAGAAATATGGAAATGATGAAAAAATATATATGCTCAATAGTCGCTTTTCTAGTGGTAACGTCATCTACTTTTGGAGGCAACCCTGTAAGATCAGGATCAGCAGGGGCCTCTGAACTTTTAATAAATCCCTGGGCTCGAACGGCCTCATGGGCAGAAGGGAATACAGCAAATGTGATGGGACTGGAGTCGTTGTATGGAAATATTGCGGGGTTAGCATTTACCGATGGCCTACAGGCTGGATTTGCAAATAGTCAATGGTTAGTTGGTTCGGGAACCCAGTTGAATGCAGCTGCATTCGCAACTCCAACTGGCAATGACGGAGTTATAGGAATTCATATAACGAGTATGAATTATGGTGATATAGATGTTACAACCACGGACTTGCCAGATGGAGGAGCTGGAACTTACCGCCCGACGGCTTCAATTATTGGTATTGGCTATTCCAAAAAGTTTACTCAGAGTATTTTCGGTGGGATTAATATAAAACTGTACAGCTCTAATATATCAAACCTTACTGCTACTGGTGTCTGTTTTGATGCTGGTGTTCAATATGTAACAGGAGATAATCGTGATTTCAAATTTGGCATCACACTTCGTAATATTGGTCCTTCATTTGGTTATGCAGGAGATGGTATGGCAATAGTCTTACCTGTTCCCTCAGGCTCTCATACTTCTACTTTTGATAGCCGATCTCAGAGCTTCGAGTTGCCTACGCAGCTTGCAATTGGCGCCTCGAAAAGAGTAGACTTAGATTCAAAGAATCGACTTAATATCGCCGCGAATTTCATTTCCAACTCTTTCAAAAAAGATCAAATAACTGGAGGTCTTGAATTTGATCATAATGATATTTTTCAAGTCCGGTTTGGTTATGCTTTTTTTGATAATCGGTATGATGGGATGGCGACAGACGCCTTAAGCGGACCATCTGCAGGGTTTTCGGTAAATACACCAACCGGTAATGGTGGTAAGCTGCAAATCAACTACGCTTACCGTCTGACAAACTCAGCTTTTATGGGTGTTCATACAATAGGAGCAATTCTAATATTGTAATGCTCTTCTAGAGTCTTTATTTCTCTTTTTTATTTAAATTCATATCTTTCAAATCTTGATATGAGGTCGAAATAGGTCTCATTCTTATTTAAAATCAATTAAAATGCCGGTTTCTTATTATACCCCTGAGGGCTTTAAAAATTTAAAAGACGAGCTTGAAGAACTCAAGTCAGTCCAGCGGCCTCAAATATCTCAACAAATTGGGGAGGCTCGTGATAAAGGCGACCTAAGTGAGAATGCTGAATATGATGCAGCTAAAGAAGCGCAGGGCTTATTGGAATTGAAGATATCTAAAATGGAAGATGTAATGGCAAATGCTCGGATCGTAGATGAATCCCAATTTGACAATAGTAAAGTGTTAATATTATCTCGAGTTCGTTTACGCAATGTATCGAACAAGATGGAGTTTTCATATCTTTTGGTTGCGGAGGCAGAAGCAGATCTTCCTTCGGGAAAAATAAGTGTAAATTCTCCTATTGGTAAGGGGCTTTTAGGTAAGGCCCTTGGAGATATTGCAGAGATTCAAGTCCCAAATGGGATGATGAAATTAGAAATATTAGAAATTTCACGCTAAGAATATTCAGTAGCAATATGGATTCCGTATTTACAAGAATTATAAAAGGGGAAATACCTTGTTATAAAATTGCTGAGTCTAATGATGCAATTGCATTTTTAGATATTAGACCTCTTTCTAAAGGGCACACACTCGTTGTTCCTAAAAGAGAAGTAGATCGTTTGTTTGATCTCCCGGTCAAAGAATTTGAGACCTTGTGGTCATTTGTACAAGTTGTAGCAAAAGCTATTGAGGGCAAAATAGCTTGTAATCGAGTTGGCGTAGCAGTTCTAGGATTTGAGGTCACTCATGCACATGTGCACCTAGTTCCTTTGAGAACGGAGGGGGATTTGAATTTTGCATTACCAAAGTTGCAACTTAGTGAGGATGAAATGCAAGATATTGCGGATAGCATAGCAAATGAATACGGGAGATTGAAATCCTAAGTTATTGAGAGTTTAGAGAATGCTTTTCTCTATGTCTTTAAAGGAATATTGATTCCAAGTCCAAAAAAATAGGGGACTCCTAAATTCAGTTGTATTTCAAACCATCTCAAATCGTACCCGAGGTATAGTTGTGGAGATAAAAATTGATCGCCATTAGTCCCATTTAAGTCATTGATTCTCATGTTTATTTCACCCCCTAACGAAAGCCTCGAAACTATCTTAAAAGAATATCCAGCACCTATCGATATTCCCTTGCTACTGCTGTCCGCCCTTGAGGAGTTCCCAAAATCTGTAGCATTAAAACCTCTAAAAACACCATATCCTTTTTTGAGATCCAGTTTTATCCCCGCTTCATAGGCCTGGAAGTACCCAGCTCCATTTCTGTATTGAGCATCTATAGATATTTGTCCAAAGGCTTTAGTGGATATTAAAATTACTATCAGTATTAAATATGTTTTATTTAGAATCATGAAAAATATTTATGAATTAAATGATGCATCAAATCTTAGGATAATAATTGATTAGAAATAATTAATTTTCATTAAAAGCGAAATTGCTTTTATGAATTATTAGAATTTAGCTTTTTTTCTGATGGGATATCTGTCTAATAATGGCAGGATCTATTTAATATTTTCTAGTTCGCTTAGCTCTAGCCATCTCATCTCTTTTTCATCAAGCTCTGCAACTATAATTTTAATATCCTTTGAGGCTTGAATAATTGCATCTGAATCCTGACTATTAGTCTCGAATACTTTGTTTAATTCATCCCTTTTTTTTTCTAATGCAGAAATTTCACCGGGAAGGTTATTCCATTCATGTTTTTCAGAATAATTCAGCTTAGTTTTTACTTGAAGGTTATTCTCTTTTGGGAATTTTTGTGCTTTTGATTGTTTTGTATTTATTGAAGCTAGTCTCTTTTTCTCTTCACGCCATTCATAGTAACTTCCATTGAAGTCTTTAATTTTCCCCTCGCCTTCAAAAATAAATAAGTGTTGACATAATTTGTCTAAAAAATACCTGTCATGACTTACAATTAAAAGACATCCTTGGAACTCCTCTAAAAAATCTTCGAGAGCTTGTAGAGTGAGAATGTCCAAATCATTAGTCGGCTCATCAAGAATGAGAAAGTTCGGATTCTTCATAAGGATCGTTAACAGAAACAGTCTCCTGCGCTCTCCTCCACTAAGGGTACTTACATAGCTATACTGTTGGTTTCCATCAAAAAGAAATCGCTCACAGAGCTGAGATGCTGTAAGCTTATGCCCTTTTTTGAGCGTAATGTACTCTCCAATCTCTTGAACTACCTCTATTACCTTGAGGTCAGTTTTATCAATCATACCATCTTGAGTGTAGTGTCCAAAAATGACAGTTTCTCCAGTAATGATTTTACCTCCATCAGGAATGTCTATTTCCATAATGAGTTTTAGCAAAGTAGATTTACCACAACCATTAGGTCCAACAATCCCTGCTCGTTCACCCTTTTTAAAAATATAACTGAAATTCTCTATCAATAATTTATCCGGATAACTCTTGGCTATTTTGTGTAATTCCAATATTTTCCCCCCCAATCGTTGGGAATTTAATGATAGACTAACTTCTTTATTGTCTACAATTTGATTAGCAACTTTTTTTATGTTTTTAAATCTGTCAATTCTATCCTTAGACTTCCCAGTCCGGGCACTTGGAGATTTACGAATCCAGTCAAGCTCTTTTTTGAATAATTGCTTTGCTTTATGTAAACTGACAGCGTCATTGGCCTCCCGTAACTCTTTTTGTTCAAGATAATAGCTGTAGTTCCCCTCGTACTTATAGAATTGAAGGTTCTCTAACTCGAACATAGTTCCGCAAACTCGTTCTAAAAAATATCTATCATGAGTAATCATCAATAGAGCTCCTTTGTAATTGATCAAATATTCTTCAAGCCACTCGATAATGTCTAAATCAAGATGATTGGTAGGTTCGTCCATTAATATAAGATCAGGCTCTTCAACAAAGAGTTGGGCTAAAGCCAATCTCTTTATCTCTCCGCCGGAGAATTGATTCACTTTGCGTTCCATATCTGGAAGATTCATACGGCTATGAATTTCTTGAATACGGCTTTCTATAGTCCAGCCACCGGTTATCTCAACGCGATCCAGGGCTGCTTGCATAGTTTCTGGGTCGCTGTCTTTAGAGATTACTTCTTCATATGCTTTCAGTGCATCGAACCCTTCATGCTCACTTTGGTACAGAACTTGACGTACTGTGAGTTCATCATCAAATGAAGGCTGCTGAGTTAAGTACCTAATCTTAAGGCCATTTCTAAAAACAATATCTCCGGTATCCGCATTGCTTGGATCTATCAGAGTGCGCATAAGAGTAGTCTTTCCAGCACCGTTTTTAGCGATTATCGCTATTTTCTCACCTTCATGAATACCGAAAGTGATGTCTTTGTAAAGTGTTTTAATTCCAAACGATTTACTTATTTTATGAACGGAAAGAAGATTTTTTGAATCCAAGGGAGATCAGTTTATTGATTGTTTTCTGTTGACTTAATCCAGAATGCAATAGTAGTTTAAATATTAGAGTAGATAACAAGAATATTCTTGTTAATTCTATTTAATGCGATCTGGATTATTTTCAAGAAATGAATTCCAAGATCCTTTGCCCTTACTTTTTGGTTGAGCTTTCAATTTATTGGGGGATTCGCTTTTGATTGGACTTAACATTTGAAGAGCATGGCATGTGGCTACAGCAAGCCCGTCAGTTGCATCTAAAGGTTTAGTAATTTTGGATAGTTTGTAAATATTCTCAAGCATTATCGCAACTCTTTCTTTAGTTGCCGCACCGCTACCAGTTATTGCCATTTTAACTTTCCGTGGAGAATATTCTTCAACGGGAATACCTTTTTCTAGTCCTGCTGACATAATAACCCCTTGGGCTCTCCCTAATTTTAACATTGATTGGACATTTTTACCATAAAAAGGGGCTTCCATTGCTAAAGAATCTGGATTATGTTTTTTAAATAAAACAGATATAGATTCATGGATATCGCCGAGGCGCTCAAATGGACTTCTTTTTGAATCAAATTTAATCGCATCTAGACCAATGCAAGTCAATTTCTTATTTTCTATAAGAACAAGACCGTAGCCCATAATTACCGTGCCAGGGTCTATTCCTAAGACCAAATGGGATTTCAATTTTCGGGTTTAAATAGATACCCACTAGTTGATGTAGGTGCTTGATAAATTTTTAGGCCAAAAGCCGGCGCAGATGCAATAAGATGATCAAATATATCGGACACTATTCCCTCATAAGGAACCCAGTTTATTTCTTTTGCAAAGCAATATATCTCAAGAGGAAGGCCTGTGTTTTGTGGTTGAAGTTGCCTAACCATAAGACTATGCTCTGAGGATAATAAATCATGATTTTTCAGATAATTTGTAGCATAAATTCTAAAAACTCCAAGGTTCGTTAAATTTCTTCCATTTAAGGGTTTAGATTTATTAGCACCAACTTTATTATTGT
Source organism: uncultured Cryomorphaceae bacterium (assembly GCA_913049755.1). The sequence goes on along the minus strand of CAJWXO010000008.1, from coordinate 16,082 downwards.
GCTTCTCAATATCATCCTCTTGAGAAATTATATAATCTTTTACGCCTTGAATTTCTTTTAATTCACTTAAAAGATTATCATCACAAAATTTAATGGTATCTATCTCAATTGTTATACTTCTTTTAATCCGGCGAACTTGCGCAATTTCGATACCTCGCCAATTAACAAAACTATCGGTAACAAAAGCTTTTGCTGGAATTGAAGATATTGTATTGTCAAAGTTTTTGATTTTTACGGTAGTAAGGTCTACACTGAGAACATCCCCGTCTACTCCAAATTTCTCAAAAGTCACCCAGTCTCCTTTTCTTAGGAGGTCAAAAAGAGTAATCTGAAAATTTGCTAAAAGACCATTGATTGCATCTTGAAATATCAGAATAACTATAGCCGTTGCTCCAGCCATCGCTCCAAGAAGACTGAATAATGGAGTTCCAGTCCAAACAGATATAACTCCAAGAATAGCCACAAACCAAGTAATAAATTGAACAACAGAAAGTAGAGTTCTTATCGGTTTGTCTTTAAAGCTTTCAGTATTTTCAAGAATGTGGCTCGCTGCTTTTGATGTTCGATTTATTAGAATAGAGATTTGTAAAATCAAAAATGTAATTAAGCTTGTTTGAATAGGTATTATTGCTCTTGAAATATCCTCGAATACAAGAGGTATAAAACTATAGATGGCTATTGTTGGCAGAAGATGAACCAATGCTTGAAATACTTTTGCTTGTAAAAAGTAATTATCCCAATTGACTTTTGATTTAATTACCCATCGCTTAATCAGGCCCATTAGAATCTTTCTTGCAATAAAATCTGCTACCAAGCTGGCAATAATGAGAACTATAAAATCAACAGAAATGGTAAGTCCTGAAACCAAGGTATCAGATAATCCAATGCTCTCGAAGAAGGTACGTGCCCAGTGTCCCGGGTTAATCATTAATAATTCCATTCCACGAAGTTAGCTCAATGGGATCAAAAGGAGATTATTCGTCTAAGGAGTTATAATTATATGGGACTTCCGAGGGGCAGTAGCATAAAAATAACCCAATGCATAATCTTCAGTATTCTCGCCCCGATATATGTTTCCAACAATAGGTGCTGCAGGAGGGTCAAAAAGGCCGCCGACCTGAAGGGTTTGTTCTTGAATTAAATTGATATAGTCATGATGACTTAATGAGATGCTACTTATTTCAAATGAATATTTCGTGCCGATTTGATCTTCCACTGTCGAATCCCGTGACCTCTCAGGTCCAGCTACACTTAAGGCATCAAGATCAATATCATTGAAAGATCTTCCATCAAAAAACTGATCTTCAGTTACTTGTAGATTAAAGGGCGCATTCTCTAATGTGTCGTTTTTCCATTGCTTGAAACGGTAGCAATCACCAATCCCCGAAGGTTCAGTCCATTGTGCATAAACATAGTAACCTTCACGTTGAAAAATTGCCGGGGGCAAGTAAACAGAATAGATAGAGTCAATAGGATTGTTTCTATTCAGTTTTTCATTTTGAGATTTCCATATCCCAGAAGGATGATCTAAGGATTCTGGAATGCTAACCTCTACAGAATAATTTCTCCCAATTTCCCCTATTTTTTGACCTATATAATGCCCATCTTCAATGTGGGATAAGCTATCCCAAATGACATCATCTTCATAGATTAGAACATTCGCATTTAATACAGTTGGGTTTTCTTCTGGCGAAAGATAATTAATGCTCCAGCTTAAATCGGCAAATGCAAATTCGTTATCCATTACGCTGCCATTTACTATTAATCGTTCCTGGCCATCAGGAAGAGTAATATCTATTTCGTCTTGACAGGAACAAAAGAGCCCTAACAAGGTAAAGTTTATTATGAGTAGCAATTTCTTCATCAGAATGAAAAATTATAATTTATGTAGGGAACTGCAGTTCCGATAACTGATAATTGATAAGCTTTTATATTCGTAAATTCAGGAACTTCTCCTCTAAAAAATATACTGTAGGGATTTTTTCGTCCGTAGACATTGTAAGCTCCAAATGAAAGAGAGCTTTGCCACTTTTTATTCAATTTTTTTGTTCCTGGTGTGTAGGTAAATGATAGATCTAATCTGTTCGTTGATGGGGTCCTTCCGCCATTTCTATTAGTGTAAACAGGGTAATAAATTCCTTCGAATTCTCCTCTTGAGTCTGGGTAGGTCAGAGGCCTTCCAGATTGATAAACAAAATTACCTCCAATATCCCATCCCTTAGATATTGTCCACGTTGCAACAACACTAAGGTCATGTAGCTTATCATAATTTGCAGGATACCATTCGCCATTGTTAATTCTTAAGCCTCTGCTTGAGCCAGTTACTTGCCGTTCTGTTCGGGCTAGAGTGTATCCAATCCATCCTGTTAAAGGGCCTGTCTTTTTTTCAAGTAAAACTTCAGCACCATATGCTCTTCCTATTCCTGACAGCAATTCAGTTTCTATATATTCCTCAAAAATTAAGTTTGCGCCATCTTTATAATCGATTAGATTTTGGTATGTTTTGTAAAAGCCTTCTATTGAAAATCTAACCCCAGTTTCTTTAAAGTTATGGGCTCCCCCAAGAGCGATTTGATTTACTGTTGCTGGATCAATATAGCTTCCTGCAGGCCTCCATACATTTACCGGAGTGGCTGTTGTATTGTTTGATATTAGATGAATATACTGTCGATTCCGATTGTAACTTAACTTCAATGATGAGTTTTGAGAAACTTGATAGTTCAGAGCGATGCGCGGCTCTAGCCCACTTAGATTATTGAAGGATCTTATGATCTCACCCGGAGCGAAACTAAGAGTATCATCAATTGTGCTTTCATTATAAACTCCACCATCTTCATATGTTTGAATATCTCTAGCTCCAATGTTGTAAAAGCTGGAATACCTGAGACCGTAAGTAATTGTCAAATTGTCCGTGGCACGCCAGTTATCAGAAGCATATAGAGAAGGCTCGGTTGCGTATTCGTTTTGAAGTTCAACATCTATTGGTCCTGAAATTCTTGCCGGTTCAAATTCATAAAAGGTATTTTGAATTCCAAATTCAAAAGTATGTGCATTATTGTAATAGAAAGTCCATCCGGCATTTTGAACTAAATTTCTTATTCTGGAATCCCATTCGAATGGGGTAGTGCCGTCTGCACCAAGTTGATACTTATAATCCGAATAGACAGCAGACGCATTGAAGAACCATTTTGGTGAGATTACACGATTCCATCTCAATGTGCTTGTCCAATTACCCCATCCAAATTTGAATAATTCAGCGGCGCTGAATTGATCCCGGCCGAAGTAAGCGCTCAGATAAATTTTATCTTTTTTAGTTATTTTGGCATTTAGTTTTGCATTGAAGTCGTAAAAATAGGCTATTGACTGATTGAGTTCAGGAACATCGAAAATCGGGAAAAATAAGTCAAAATATGATCGACGACCAGCTAACATAAAGTTTACTTTATCTTTTATGATAGGCCCCTCTAATGTCAATCGTGAGGATAGTAGTCCGATACCTCCATTAGCAGCAAATTTTTTACTATTACCTTCCTTTTGTCTAATGTCGAGCACACTGGAAAGTCTTCCGCCATAATTGGCGGGCATTCCTCCTTTATATAGTTTTACATCTTTAACTGCATCTGCATTAAAAATGCTGAAAAAACCAAATAGGTGAGAGGAATTATAAACAGGCGCTTCATCAAGTATAATCAAGTTTTGGTCTGCATTCCCTCCCCGAACATTAAATCCACTAGCTCCTTCACCGACAGTAGAAATTCCTGGGAGAAGAGTTAATGTTCTAATTACATCCGTTTCTCCTAAAAGTTGAGGAACTTTTTTTATTTCCTTGGCGCTCAATTTACTTACCGACATTTCTGTCGTTGTAATATTACTATTCAGCTTTTCAGAAACAACATTTACTTCAAGTAATTCTGTTGAGATCTCTTTGAGCGAAATATTGATTTTTAAATTTCCTTTTAAATTTTTTAATGATTTTGTAATGGGCTTATATCCAAAGGAACTAAACGTTAACTTTCCCGCTTCTTTTGGCACTGAAATACTGTAAAATCCATAAGAATTTGTACTTGAAGATTTTTTTCCAGCAACACTTTCCCAGATTACAGAAATGTTTGGTATTGCCTCTCCTGAGGAGGCTTCTTCTACCATACCGCTTAACTGGATAACATTGTTTTTCGTATTCTTTGTAGATGCATTGGAACTGGTTAGAGAAACATTTAAACTATTTCCAATAGTCTTTAATTCCTTAGATAAATAACCCTTGGAAGTAAATATCAAGACAGAATTATTTTCACATTTGATAGAATATGTCCCATTCAATTTGGTTATAGTTCCATTCTTAGTGCCTTTTTCCTTAACCGCCACAGAAGAGATTGGCTCGCCAGTTTTTTCATCGGTTACGACTCCATTGATGTTTTGAGCTAAAATGAAATGAAATGGAAGAAGAAAAACAATCCCTATAAAAGCTATTTTATTAATCATTTTTGAGAGATCTAAATTTGATGTTTTCTGGTTTCGTTGTCAGGGTGAAGTCAACTTTCATGCCATTGTACTTGTTTAAACCAAATCATCGAGTAAAAGTTTATACAAAAGATTAATTAATGTATTAGATCGAGGTATGATTTATGTAATTTCGACGCCATGTATTCCTTCATACGTTTATTATTCATGAAACAAAATTTAAAATATTCTCTGCCGGCTTTACTTTTAATTGGAATAGCCGCATTGGGCTTTACTTGGGGTTCTGTAGAAAAAGATAAAGAAAAGCTAGTCATGCGCTTACTCTATGATGCTCTGTCTTCCATTCATTATGAGCCGAAAGATTTTGATGATGATTTATCTTCTCAGGTTTTTAATTTTTATATAAAATCTTTGGACTCTCAAAAGAGATTTCTGCATAACAGCGACATAAAGAGACTAAGTGAATATAAGCTCAGATTAGATGATGAATTAAGAACTGGATCTACTGAATTTTTTGATGAATCTATCGAAATTGCTCTTAGTCGGTTTGATGAGGCAAAAGAGCGTTACCGAAGAATCTTATCGACTCCTTTTGATTTTTCATCTAAAGACTTTTTTGAAACCGATAGCGACAAGCGAGAATACCCAGAAGATGAAACTCAGATGGAAGAGTTTTGGATTAAATATTTAAAGCTTAGAGTTTTAAGTAGATTGTATGATAGAGCAGAATCATCAGATAGCGCAAATAAAATTGACTTCAGCTTAAATAGCGTAGGATTTGAAGAACAGGAAAGAAAAGCACGTGAAAAGGAGTTAGAAATTCATAATGAGTGGTTTGCTAATATGGCTGAAAACGACAGATCGGATTTATTTGGTCTTTTCATTAATTCGTACACAGGAGTTTTTGATCCTCATACCCAATATTTTGCTCCTCGTCAGAAAGAACAATTTGAAATCGAATTATCGGGCCAGCTCGAAGGTATAGGTGCTTCACTACGCCAAGAAGGAGAGTTTACAGAGGTGGTAAGTATCGTGACAGGAAGTGCATGCTGGCGACAAGGGGAGTTAGAAGTCGGAGATAAACTTTTAAAAGTAGCTCAAGGGAGTGCTGAACCAGAAGACATTGTTGGGATGAGTACGACCAAAGTTGTCAGCAAAGTTCGTGGGAAAAAAGGCACAGAAGTAAGACTTACAGTCAGAAAAAATGACGGCTCTGAAAAAGTCATTTCAATTATTCGCGACATCGTTAATATTGAAGCAACTTTTGCCCGCTCTGCAATGATTGGAGAGGATAAGGGGACAGGCTATATTAGGCTCCCTAAATTTTATGTAGATTTTTACAAAGACAGCAATAGAGACTGTGCTGAAGATGTAAAAAATGAAATTATAAAATTAAAGAATTCAGGAATGAAAAATTTAATTTTTGACCTTCGTGGCAACGGTGGTGGCTCATTAAATGCCGCAATTAATATTGCAGGACTTTTTATAGACCAAGGCCCTATGGTTCAAGTTAAAACCTCTGGTCAGCAGGTTAAGGCTTATAACGATAAAGAAAAGGGAACAACTTGGGATGGGCCGCTTATTATTCTGGTTAATGAGGGAACTGCTTCGGCCAGTGAAATTGTAGCGGCCGCCCTTCAGGATTATGGCAGAGCTATTGTAGTAGGAACATCCAGAACATTTGGAAAAGGAACAGTTCAAAATGTATTGGACCTCGACAGAGCTGCTGGACCATTTAACTCGGGGCTTCGCCCTCTAGGCGCCTTGAAATTGACAATTCAAAAGTACTATCGTGTTTCAGGAGGCACAACTCAACTTGAAGGAGTTCATAGTGATATTGTCTTACCTCATCCCTATGAAAATATTCCTTTTGGAGAACGTGAGATGGAATTCCCACTGTCTGTAGATAATGTTTCACCAGCAAATTATGAGTTGATGTCTCCAACAAATTTTGATGAGGTTATTGCTAAGAGTCAAAATCGAATATCCTCAAATATAGAGTTTAACCAAATTAAGTCTTATGCTTTATGGATCGAAAATCAGCAAAAAAGGACAAATACTACTCTTGATTACGAAGGTTATTTTGAAAGAGAAAAATCTTTAGATGCTGAAATTGAAACATACAGTGATATTCTGAAGTCCAATACGGAATTGGATATTAATTGGGTGAATTCCGCTTATAAATCCGACATGGATAGCATGAAGGTAATCGAGTATGAGAAGTGGTTTAAATCCTTGTCTCAAGATATTTATTTAGCAGAAGGTTGGAGAGTAGTTAATGATATTGAAGGAAGTTGAAAATCCAAAACTTTGAATAAATATTTTATCCAAAAATTGTTCGCTCATGGTTTAGGCAGATTTGGCTTAATTATTATGTTTTTTTGGATTTTCGTAGCTCTATTTGCTTACCCTCTTGCTTTGGATAAAACCCCATCATCGAATAGAATGCAATTGGAATACAGCGCACAGCCAATGGGAATAAGTCTTCCATTGGAAAAGGGAGATCGGTCATCCTGGCGTCCCTATAATTGGATAATTTTTGGTGATGAAGGTTATCCAGAATGGATTCCTTCAAAAATCCATAGTATGATATTTATACTTGGAACTGATCGTTTTGGACGTGATGTTATGAGTCGATTATTTCTCGGTTCAAGAGTTTCCCTGAGTGTGGGTGTGATTTCAGTTTTTATTGCATTATTTATAGGAATTCCTTTAGGTGCAGCAGCAGGTTATTTTGGAGGGTGGTTAGATAACGTTATTCAAACAATTATCCAAGTCTTTTGGAGTATACCTACTTTTTTAATGGTAATAGCAATTTCTTTTGTTTTAGGTAAAGGTTTTTGGCAAGTTTTTGTTGCAGTTGGACTTACTGCTTGGGTAGAAGTGGCAAGACTAGTTCGAGGCCAGGTTATGTCTCTAAAGGAAGAAGAATATGTTCAGGCTGCCCAAGTTTTGGGGTTTTCTTCGGTCAGAATCATTGTTAAGCACATTTTACCCCAAGTTTATTCTGCAATTATTGTTCTTGCAGCAAGTCAATTTGCGTCTGCTATACTTCTAGAGTCTGGTTTGAGCTTTTTAGGAATTGGAGCCCAGCCTCCAACTCCATCATGGGGAAGTATGATAAGGGATCACTACTCTTATTTGTTAACTGGCGAAGCTCACCTGGCATTGATACCAGGTCTTGCATTGGCAAGTCTAGTCCTCGCATTTATAGCAATTGGAACAGCGTTGCGGGACATTCTAGATGTAAAAACATCTAATTGACTTACCCTTTAGAAGGGTAAATCATCATCATCAATTGTATTGGCATTTGGAGCTGGGGGAGTCGCTGCCACTGGAGCACCTCCGCCAAATGCTTGTCCTGGAGCTTCATTATTTGCTTGAGGCGCACCTGCTTGAATTCTCCAACCTTGAATAGTATTAAAATAGCGGGTATCTCCTCCGTCTTTTGGACTCCATTCTCTGCCTCTAATATTTATAGAAATTGTTACATTTTGTCCTTCTTCATATTGATTTAAAAGATCGGAACGATCTTGAGTAAACTCGACTAGAATATGCTGAGGATATTGTTCATCCGTAGTAACAACAAGCTCACGCTTTTTAAAAGTTGGATTGACTTGCTGAGGAGGCATGATTTTTTTAATTATTCCAGTTATTTCCATGATGATTTATAAAGTTTGATTATTCAGTTATTTTTTTCTTTTATTGTGTTTAAGCCATCTACAAGAAGAGCCTTCCATGCTTTTTTAACTTTTCCTAATTCTAGCAATTCTTTTGCATAAATATGAATTAATTCTCTTCGTTCCATTGCATCGGAAGTCTCGCTAAATATTGATTCAATTCGGTGATGTTGTGAAAAAGAAATTACATCTTTTTCTTCCGGGAGTATTTCAATATTCCCGAGCTGGCCGATATTATTTCCTGACAATATAGTTGAATTACGAATCGCTCTAGGAATAACGTCTGCTCCAATTCCCTTGTTCGCAATTGGTTTTTCTACTTCAAAAAGAGCATCTCCTGCTGCATGCACATACCAATCACCTCCGAGTCTGCCCACAAGACTCAACTTATCTTGGTCAAGTTTTCCATCATCATCTAATACTTCTTCGTGGATATGAATCTTTTTTATTTCGCAAATAACTAAATTACCGGCTCCAGGACCCTCCCCGAGAGCTCTTACCTCATTGACTTTGCACTCCATGGCTATAGGTGCATTTTTAATCCTTGGAGGTTGAACACTTAGACTGGGAATTGACTCAAACCCTGCTTTTAAAAATTCATTAGTCTCCGCATCATATTCTGTTGATGACAGGCTTGTTTGATGCACCATTGATTGGCTTACAGAGTGTATTACCACCTCTGGAATGCTCATCACGTTATCTAATGTGTGCTTAGTGCTGCCATCTCTACCTCTTCTTGCAGGAGAAAATATTAAAATCGGAGGATTCGTACTAAAAATATTATAAAAGCTAAAAGGGCTGAGATTAACATCTCCTTTTAGGTTTACTGAAGACACGAGTGCGATTGGTCTTGGTCCAATAGCAAACTGCAAAGTTTTTTGCAAGTCTTTGGTAGTTAAATCCTTTGGATTGAGCGTAATCATTAATAATATATACTAAAGTTCAAAGTTATAAATTACATGATAAAACGACATCCGGCTTTTGACATTTGAAAAGGAACTTATTGACAATTATTGTTAATGAATCAGACTTTTTATTGGTTTGGGATGAGGCTATATCTCTATTTTGCCGTTAAAAATTACCCTTGTGAGAATTACAAGTTTCATTATTCTCTTTTTTTCGGTTAAGTTTCTAATGTTGTTCTTATCTTTGACCCTCCTAAAACTGCGGGTGTGGCGAAATTGGTAGACGCACTAGACTTAGGATCTAGCGCCGTGAGGCGTGGGGGTTCGATTCCCTTCACCCGCACAAATTTCTTATCATGAACACTACCATTTTGGTTTTTTCTTTAATCAGCTCTTTAACAGTTCTTATACTTTTCCTGTTTTTGAATTTACAACGTACTTGGATCGGAAAATTAGAAGAACGTATAGAAGACTTAGAGAAAAAAAAATAGATTATTTAAAATTCCCCTAATGCCTCGCTTTGCACAGCGGGGTTTTTAGTTTTACCATGATATATAAAGGAAAAATTATCGTGATTTCTAAAAAATCAAAATTATTAGATGAAAAAAATGTCTAATTTTCGCTTTACTTGGAAAGAAATATCGTTACTCTTTGTTTCTTTTTTCGTTTTGTTATCTGTTTTTATTATTTTATTCAGTAATCTTGAGCAAAATGATTTAGTACCAACAGTACATGAAAATCAAATAGAAATTGGTGATAAATCATTCATAATGCCTCAATTAAAAGGCTTTTCTAGTGCGGAGAAAAGGGGGATGAAAGATTACATTAAATCTATCTCAGTGTCTAAATATCACTGGCCAACAATTTATACCTATTACAATGATTTTCAAGATTTTAATTGTGTATCGGTTCATTCATTATCAAAGTTCACATGGATTGAGATGACCGAGGAAAAAGCTCAAAAATCTTTAAAAGAGATATTCCCACGAAGTAAGGTGAAAAGTATAAAATATCGAGGAGCTACTATATTTTATTCTGACAAGAAGAATGCTAGATGGTATGGTTTGTTTTTCAGAGATGGATTGATTTTGATTAGAAACTCAAAGGGCTATCTCGATAGAAATGATTTGTTTGATTTAACCCTGAAATTTGTTGAAAAAAATGTTTAAATATTTTGCTTCTTTTCTGTTTATCGCTGCTTCATTTTTGATGAGTGCTCAATCATATCAAATGACTCTAAAGTTCCAAAATGGAAGTGCAGATCAAGCTATCATTGGAAAGAGATTTGGCGAAAAAATATTTTTTGAAGACTCTGTTTCAAATGAAGTCAACCTCAATACAGGGTTTTATTCTTGTATCCAAAACGGAAATATCCTTTTTGATTTTATGGTTCTCGATAATGACTTAAAAATGACATATGATTTTAAAAGCGCCTCTGTAGAGTTTGGAGATAAATTAAATTCTGAGTTTTTCAATAACCTAAAAGCCGTCCAAGACAGTCCAGGATTTGTTCAAAATTTGTCAATTCTAACTAAAGAGGTAATGAAGATGTTTTATCCGCAAATTATTGTATCTCAAAATCAATTTAAAACACATGAGTCATTGCTTGATAGTACTTTGGTTAAATCTCTAAAGTATGAGATGTTATTTTTCAATAGTCCATTTTTGAGCCAAGCATTAGACTTCGTTTACGGCAAGTGCGTCTCGCCGAACTATGATTCAGCTTATTTTAGTTGCAACAAACTCTTAAGAGAAATAAAGGACGAGAATATGCACCGATATGTTTTGAATTGGATGTTATATAATTATGAAACGTCAAAGGTCTTAGGGTCTGAGAATGTTTTTATAGAATTGGCAGTGAATCATTTAAAGCCAATACTGACGCCGCTTGATACAAATGGATATGCTGTGTTGGGGAAGGCAGAAAGTTTGGCCCCAAATCGTATGGGTTCTGTAGCAAGAGACTTTAGATTTAAAAATATTTCCGACGGCTCAATTCAAAATATGCACAACATAGAAGGGGTATTCAAAATCCTATTTTTTTATGATCCGGACTGTCACCATTGTAAAGAGGTTTACCCGAAGGCGCAAGCCCTTCATGATTCAATAATTGATAGAGGAGTTGCTTTTCTTGCCATGGCTGTGAATGCAGCAAAGGTTGAGGTTAAAGAGTTCATGGATACCTTAAATCCTATAAACTCAAAGGTCCTGTTTGGATGTGAAACTGATGATAAAGATTTCATAGGTAAATATTATATTCCCGTTACTCCGGGAATATATATTTTAGATGCTAATAACAGAGTAAAAGCTCGGGGTATTTCATTAGTAGACTTGCGCGGATTGATGAAAACTTTTGTTGGCGCTTATTAAAAGTATCTATTAGATGAGATTATTAAGATGACTTAATGATATTTCATAAATTAAGCCGGCCGAAGCAAGTCAGATAAGTAAAAAATAATAGAAATAATAGTTGCTTCGCATTACAACTATATAAAAGTGACATGCAAAATTCTTATCTTCGCATTTGTTAAGGTTTTTATTGACATAAATATTTAGGATTTTGTTCAAGAAATTTTGGTTTTTATTATTTACGCTTTTCTTAGTTCCTTTAAGCGGTCAAAATAATGGTGGTGATATTGACTCAAACCTTGTTAAGGTTGAGAAATCAAAGCCTGGATTCTTAAGTTTATTTAATGAGCCTGTAGATACTAACGCGGTTCAGGAGTCAACTTCCGAAGATTCTTCTTTGGTTGTCAGTGATTCTTTGATTGAGTCCACTGACACTGGTGTAAAGGAAAAATCAAATAAATTTTATCCAAATAAATTTGAAAGGTTTGAAGATCTTCAGATTAAGTACCGCACGGATGTTCAGCCTGAAGAAAAGAAAAGGATAGAGAAAGCCATTGGACGCTATTTACAGCCAAGTAATTTTAATGTGTCTGTAAAGAAAGTAACGGCATATTCAGAAAATTTTGATGCAGCTAGGAATAGTTTGCCTGGGGTTCTCAATGTTATCCGAAAGGACATGCCTCAAATCATTTCTCAAAAATTAGAAATAACATTAGACGTCGATACCTCAAAGTCAACGGGTGATTATAATTTCTTTAAGAATCTTGTTTCATCAGTTGTATCTCTTGATGAAGATGATATTGTTGATATTAATTTTTGGGAATTTCCGGATAATGTCAAGGAGATTATCAGTAAAAAGAAAAACCTTCCACTTCCCGTTTCTGTTGCCCCCACCGCTACCCCTTATGTTGATTCTAGCGCGTTAAAGGCGGGATCCGATCAAGTCGTTCAATCTCAAAATAACGACATGCTCGAAGAGCTTTTGGCGAGATTAGATGAGGAGCCGGATACGATAATCGCACAAGCCCCGCCATCTGGAAGGGGCATGAATGGTGGTGATAGTAATGCTCCCCCATGGACTCTTATTTTAGTGAGCTTTATGGCTTTAGTAATTATTATATTTTTAATTATTCTGCTACTGCGAGCCCGTTCTGACCAAAAGCAAAAGGCCCAGAATGACAAAGATGATTTAGAATTGAGTTCAATTGGTTTGAAACAAATAGCAGAAGGAACTTTTGAAGAAAGTACTGGAAATCTCAAAAAAGGCGAATTTAAAGTTCATTTACTTGAGCACCCTGAGGCTGTTGCATCCTTTCTTACTCAGATGATTGAGCAGAGCAACGAGGAGGCAATGACTGTTTTTGCTCAATTGGCCCGCCCATATCCTGATTTGGTTGGAATGTGTAAGCCGTTCATGTCTTACAATCAGTTCTTGACAGTTTTAGCAACTTTAGATGCGCCAGGAGAAGAGAAGATTGACCCTCAATCTATCGACAAATTTTTAGTCACTTTTAACAGTGCGATCAAGGTGTTATCAAATAAAAGAAGTGCGGACTCTTCCCTTGAGCTTAAGGGAGGAAAAGTTTTCGGATTCTTGGATCAATTAAGTGACTCCCAAATTGCTTCTTTACTAGGAGCAGATAAGGCGAATATCGCTAGTGTTGTTTTTGCTCAATTGAATAAGGACAGGAAGTTAAATGTGTTAAACAGTATCGACGATGACCTTCGAACAAATATTTTAATTGCTCTTTCCGATATAAAGAAAATGCCACTGAGCGTGATCAAGGAAATAGGAATTCGTTATGCTAAAAAAGCCAGGGAAGTCGCGGGTCTTGAAGATGTCAATGTTGATGGGCTGCAGGCACTATTGGAGACTCTTGATGAGTTGGACATGAAGAGACAGGTTTCTATTATTGACACGATGAGAGCCAGTGACTTAGAAAAAGGGGAACGTCTGGAAAAAATGTTCATTGGTATGAATGGACTGGTTGATATAGAGGAGGAAATACTCAGGACGGCACTAAATGATGTGGATACTCAAAACCTTATTAATTCGCTTTATGGCCTTGATGAAAAGATCCAAGATCATGTCTTGAAAGCAAGACCGCCAAGAGAGCGTGAGTTGATTAAATCAGAATTGGGTGCATTGAACTCAATTTCTCAAAAGGATCAAATTACCGCGCGTAGAGATATTCTTCAAATGGTTCGAAAAATCATGATGACCTGATGAAAATTTTTGGAAAAGTAATATTTTTATTCATTTTCACCTTGGGCCTTAGTTTTTCTGGATTCGGCCAGGTAGGTAATAAAAAAGAGGATAAAAAGAACTTAAGGACTATCGCAGAAAAGGAAGCGAAAGTCAAGAATATCAAGGGTGTTTTCAATAGGTTTGGCCAAGATCTTCCTTTTATGAGTATCCGTCAGGGCAGAGTGGGAATTAGATCTGTTGAGATTAAGAGTGCAAAAATTAGTTCTTGGGAGATCTCCATGATAAGAAGCTTTTTTGAGGAAAGTTTGAGTAAATCTTTATTTGATTATGTTGAAATCCCTGAATTTGAAAAGAGATTGGTCTCTTCCATATATTCTACAGATACTACTTTTAGATTGGTCAATCGTGACCCAAGCATTGAGTATCGATATAATTTTGATTCAGTACAAGCAGTTGTGCAGAAATACCGAATAGATCAATATGTGTCTCTAAGAATTGATTATGATGACTTTTTTGGGTATATAGTTGGAGTTACATTTTACGATGCCAAAACCATAGCTAGTCAATGGAGTAAAACTTACATTTCAAATGAAAGAGGTTTAGGGTCTCCCTCTCCTTTTACTCGCACGGATATCGGTATGGTTTTTTTAAGCAATACTGAAGTCCAAGTAAGCACAGCATCAGGCGCAGACTCTTTGACTATCCCCGGTGTTAATTTTATCTCAGGGGATCTTGAATATTCTTGGCAACAGTCTAGTAGTATGAAAAATACATTTATGATTGGTTTTCATGGAGGAGTCCGATATGTATATGGCGTAGTACCAGGGATACAAAACGCACAAACGATTATCAGCCCCAGAACAGGTCTGGATGTTTATTTAGGCTTTTTACCGAAAGGAATGGGCTTTAATTCCAAAAATTGGATTAGTGTAAAGCTCTCAGCTGACGTTAATATTAGATTAAATCAAGGAGTTTTTGTAAATTCTTCAACAAATATTTACGCTTATCCTACAGATAATTTTGGTATTTTCCTAAAACTAGAATATAATCCTCAAGGAACTTATTTGGGAAGAGACACGAAAATATTATTGAATACGCTGAATTTGGGATTAGGAATTAATGTCAACCTATAGAAAAATGTTGAGAAGAATTGCCATATTATCGATTATTTGTTCTTTCCTCTGGAGCTGTGGAGGAGGGATGTCTCAACTTACTAGTGGATATGTTGAGCTTAATCGGGCTACCCTTCCAACAATTAAGAGAGAGTATACAAACCCATTAGAGGTCCGATACAACAATAATGGTGCTGAAGTAAATATGAACTTCGACCTTGCTGATTCAGAATTGGATTTAAATTTTCAGGGAGCTGTTCGAGACATGATCAAAACAGATAAAGACTATTCTTATTCTGATGTCACAAAAATTTTAACTTACTACAAAATCATTCAAGAGAATATTGGCTCTGGTAATTATGAAATTGCAGAATTTCATAATAATGAGATGGTAAAGTTGACTAAGTTACCCGAGTTTTATAATATCCGTGGCACCCTATTTTACCTGAAGCAAGACACTGCGAATGCTCAAAAATATTGGAATCTAGCAACTTCGATAACAGATTCAATCAACCAAATAGAATAAAAATAAAGAAATCATGAAATTCACATTATCATCATTTATCGGATTCCTCCTTTCTTTTGGAACCCTCATGTTAGGGTCAGCTGATACTGTAGGTGCGGTAAACTTTAAGGATTTAATTCCGGAATTTTTAAAAATTCCATTTTTAGATTTTACATCGCTTTTTGTCGTAATTGGCGGAATGCTTGCCGGGCTGTTTGTGATGTATCCCGCTGGGTCTGTTTTCAAAGGAATTTCTGCGATTCGACTAATGTTTAGCCACTATAACGGCAAGATGGAAATCTTAGAGAAAGAAATTGAAAATATTCTTAAATACAAAGAGGAATTTGTAGCTGATAAAAATGGCTTTATTGAAAGAATGACCAAAGGTAGCGCGGATAAAATAACAAAGTATCTGTTTGAATTAGTGAGTACTAACTATTCTACTAATGAAATTCGTGATATCGGAGAAGTCTATATTGATAAACGAAAAACGGAAGAAATTAAAAGAGCGGATGTCTTAGATATGATGGCGATGACAAGTCCCGCTTTCGGAATGTTTGGGACAGTGTTAGGTTTGATTGTTATGCTTCAAAACCTTGATGATCCGAACGCTATTGGTCCAGGATTATCCCTCGCGTTATTGACAACTCTATACGGTACAGCATTTGCGAATCTAATTTTTGCTCCATTGGCGAAGAAAATTCGTTTTAATTCAGGTCTAAACGTTGCAAGAGAACACCTGATTCTCGAGGGAATCACTATGGTTAAGGACGGACGTTCGGCTTTAATGATTAAAGATCAACTATACTCCTTCATAGGGCAGGGTAGTGGTGATGAAAAATAGATAAAGATGCCAAAGAAAAA
>CAJWXO010000007.1 GCA_913049755.1 uncultured Cryomorphaceae bacterium | reverse complement strand
GGATTTTGAGGAGTGACGACAAACCAAATCTCATCTAATTTTTTCCATTTTAACATGGACAAAGCAATTTCTAGATGACTTTTATGAATGGGATTAAAGCTGCCAAAAAAAAGACCGATTTTCATGGGCTTATAAATTTTGCTACAAGTTCATGAATTTGCTTAAATGCAGTTTCTATTTGATCGTTGATGATTACATGATCAAAATTTGCAGCGAAACTTATTTCTTCTTTTGCTTTGGCCATTCGATGATGAATTCTGTCCTTACTATCGGTCCCTCTTTTTCTTAAACGATGTTCAAGTACTTCTAATGACGGAGGCATAATGAAAATAGATAAAGTATTGAGATTATACTTTTCTTTTAGTCTAACCCCTCCATGAACGTCTATATCAAAAATAACTGTCTGTCCTTTGTTCCAAAGTTTCTGAACATCAGATTCAAGTGATCCATAAAAATTGTCTTCATACACTTCTTCCCATTCTAAAAAAGATTTAGATTTTATTTTTTCTTTAAAATCAGTTAGTGACAAAAAGTGATAGTCAACACCATCTTGCTCATTCAACCTTGGTTGTCTTGTTGTTGCAGAAATACTAAACGCCAATGTCGGAAAATTCTCGAGCAATCGATGAACTAATGTCGTTTTACCGGATCCAGACGGTGCGGCGAGGACTAAGAGTTTCATAAAATATTTAGTACTTGTTCTTTTATTTTATCAAGAGCCTCTTTCATTTCAACAACAATTTTTTGCATGCCGGCATGATTAGATTTACTCCCCAGTGTATTTATCTCTCTACCAATTTCTTGGCTTATAAATCCTAATCTTCTGCCATTCCCATCTATCATAGATTGTCTAAAATGGTCGACATGAAACTTAAGGCGAACTTTCTCTTCATTAATATCTAGCTTCTCCAAGTAATAAATCAACTCTTGTTCAAACCTGTTCTTATCGAACTGAACTTCGCCTAATCCTCGAATCAGCTTATTTTTTAGATTTTTCATGCGTTCTTCCTCGAATGGTTGAATAGACGAAAGTCTCGCTTCGATAGATGAAAGGTTTTTCTCTAAGTCAGATTCTAAGACAACTCCTTCATTTACTCTAAACTCATCTAAAGAAACAATAGCATTATCAATTGCCAAATCAACATCTTTCCATTCTTTTTCTGTAATCTCTGAATGTTCATTTTGAACAGGAATTCTAAGTGCCATCATCAGCAAATCTGAATGGGGTATTGGTTCAGAGCTTACAGATTGAAGTTCAGACATAACCCTCTTAAGCCAATTCAAGTTTATCCCAGACTTTAGTTCATTATTTATTTCGCGATTAATATTAATATCAACTTTCCCGCGTTCGAGCTTCTCTCCTATTCGTTTGCGCCACAATATTTCGCGTTCACGAAAATCACTAGGGCATCTAATTGATAGATCTAAATTTTTACTATTTAGAGAACGAATTTCTACTTTGATTTGAGTTGATGAGCTTTTTGTTTGCCCTTTCCCAAAACCTGTCATGGATTTGATCATAGCCACAAAGGTAAAACCTCAAGGGAACTTACGGAATGTTTATCCCAATTATATGATTCATATTTATTTATTAAGTCTTTAGCATTAGACGGAGCTAGGTCATTATTTAGACCAATTCCTCTCGCGATGAGCCCCAGGACTTCTTCTGGAGTCCCCCCGTTGTCATAATAGTCTTTTAAAGATATGGCCCCATCGGTTTTAGTTAATTTTTTTTTGTTGGGACCAAACCATAATGGGGCATGAGATATTTTAGGAAAACCATAACCTAATAATTTTCTTAAGTGATGCTGCAACGGGCCACATTCTTTTAGATCTCGTCCTCTAACGATGTGACTTATTTCCTGATATGCATCATCTACAACAACAGCAAAATTATATGACCAGATATTATCTGAACGTCTAATAATTGGATATCCATCCCAGTTTTTGATTCGTAAACTATACGGCTCTTCAAAGGGCAATTTTTTATTTAAGCATGTTCCTGGGTAAGACTGATTAGATTGACTTTGATCTTGGATCGATTCTCGAATATCTTTCCTACTGCATGAACATGAAAAAATCAAGTCTTTTTTAATTAAAAACTCTAATGCCGTTTTATAATCATTTTCTCTTCTAGACTGAAAAAGGGGCTGCTCATCCCAGTTTAATCCTAATTTAATCAGATCTTCAAAAACTGAATCTACATATTGCTTTTTACATCTTTTGTGATCAATGTCTTCAATGCGCAAAACGATTTTACCACCATAACTTTTAACCTGCAACCAAGAGAGCAAAGCTGTTGAGGCATTACCAATATGCATATGGCCTGATGGAGAAGGGGCGAATCTTCCAGTCATATTGTGAAAATACAACATAGGTATTTAAGAAAGTTAAGCTTTAGGTACCTTCGTTGTATGGAATCAAAACATTTTGGAACTCGGGCTATTCACGGAGGTCAACGCCCCGACCCATCAACAGGAGCAGTTATGCCCCCAATTTATCAGACATCTACTTACGCCCAGAAATCCCCAGGAGAGCATAAAGGATATGAGTACAGTAGAACTCAAAACCCAACTCGAAGCGCCTTAGAGGCATCTTTAGCGTCAATTGAAAATGGCACTCACGCTATGGGTTTCGGTAGTGGTCTAGCTGCAGTTGATGCTTGTATGAAACTACTTTCTCCTGGAGATGAGGTTATTTCTACAAATGATTTATACGGAGGTACTTATCGACAATTTGTCCATATTTATGAGAAATATGGAATTAAATTTCATTTTGTTCCTATGTCTGATGAATCTGTAATAGAATCAAAAGTCAATAGCAAGACAAAAATGATCTGGATAGAGAGTCCTACAAATCCAATGTTGAATGTTGTGGATATTGAGAAGGTCTCAAAAATCGCAAGAGCTTCAGAGGCTTTATTAGTAGTTGACAATACTTTTGCTACTCCATATCTTCAACAGCCTATAAAGCTTGGGGCCGATATTGTTTTGCATTCTGGCACAAAATACCTCGGGGGTCACAGTGATCTTGTTCTTGGAGCATTAATTGTTAATGATAAAGATTTAGCAGATCGTTTATACTTTATTCAAAATTCTACAGGAGCAGTATGTGGACCAATGGATAGTTTTTTGGCGTTAAGAGGCATAAAAACACTTCATATCCGAATGGAAAGGCATTGCAGTAATGCAAATGAAATCGCACATTTTTTAAAATCACATCCGGCCGTCGGTCGAGTTGTATATCCAGGACTCACAGAGCACCCAGGCCACCTGGTCGCCAAGAAACAAATGAGAGATTTTGGTGGCATGATATCATTTACAGTTAAAAGTGACCGCGCTGAAGATGCAAGTAAAGTAGTTAGCTCAATGAAAATATTCACTTTAGCCGAGTCTCTTGGTGGAGTGGAATCTTTATCAGGCCATCCGGCATCGATGACTCATGCATCTATTCCAAAAGAGCAGCGTGAAGCAAATGGTATCTCAGACGGGTTAATTCGTTTAAGTGTTGGTATAGAGGATATTCGTGATTTGAAAGCTGACATTGAAGCAGCACTTTCATTACTTTTATAAATTATGGCTGAAAAATTTGTAGTAATTGGTCTAGGCCAATTTGGTCGAGCAATTTGTAAAAAACTTTCAGCAAAAGGGGCTGAGGTTATTGCAATTGATATAGATGAAGATAGAGTTGACGAGATAAAAGATCATGTGTCTTACGCAGTTCAGCTAGATTCAACAGACAAGCGCGCTCTTGAGTCTCAAAACATAAGTGAAATGGATGCAGTTATTGTTTCCATAGGTCATAATTTTGAAGGTATGCTGTTAACTACAGTAAAGCTTCTCGAGATAGGTGTTAAGCGTTTAGTAGCTCGAACACAGGGAGATACTCAAAGAAAAATATTAGAGAAAATGGGGGTAACGGAGATCTTGTCTCCCGAAGAAGAGGTCGGAATAAATGTTGCGGAAAGGTTAATGAATCCTTCGATGTTGATGTGTCTGCCTCTTCCAGATAATTATGAAATTGTAGAAATAACCGCTCCAAAATCTGTTGTTGGCAGAACTATTAAAGATCTCGGTTTATTATCTAAGTACCGTCTTAATCTTGTCACTGTAATTGAGAGTTCAGGGAATGTAGAACTTCACATAAAGGGGGTTATCGAGGATGATGAAATAATAAAAGAGAATTATGTCTTAGTTGTTTTTGGTTTGACTCATGATGTAGAACGATTTATAGATATTAATGGATAACAAGGCAATTTTTAATGTTTTATCCTTAGCGACGCTTTTTGTCGTTTTGGCTTGTAATCGGAATTCAAATAATAATCAATTACCCCCTCGTGCTTCTGGGCCATTTGAGCAGAGATTAACAGATGGATGGAAAGTTTTCTCCGTTTCATTTGAAGGCGAAATGGATAATCCTTTTGACACAACAACGCAAGCTAAGTTTAAAGGAGATGCTGATGCAGTTCAAGGAGAATTTACTTTTGAAGATCGCAATGATTCTGCCATCGTTGATTATCGTATTGACTTTTACTTAAATCTAATGTTGGGGTTGGCGCCAATAAATTATGTTAATCAGGGAGAGGGTATTTGGGCCTTTGATTCATCTATTCAAACATTGTGGTTTTATGACTACCCTGACACATTAACGTTTGTTGTGGATCATGATGCAGACACTTTGCAGTTATGGCATTCTAATGTTGTAATTAATGACCCTTCTCTGGGAGAAGATATTCAGGCACGGCTTGATATTGAATTAAGAAAATAGTTTTTACATAAAAAAAGGGCTCCAATATGGAGCCCTTTAATTTTTCTAATGGATTATAATTAGTCCTCTTTGCTAACCGCCAAAGCGTAAACAACAAGACCAAAACCAATTTTGTTAATTGCATCAGCAATGTTGTAGAAAATATCTACTCCACCGTTGTATCCAACCATCTCTGCAACGTCCATTCCGAATAGACCGCCTTCAGTTCCTAAGATGTAGCCAATTGGATATATAGCCCAACCGATAACAACAAACTTAGTAAGGTGTCCTACAGCTCTTTGAACTTTTCCGCCAGCAGAAGCAGCTAATTCAGCAACTTCACCTTTCCAAACTAACCACACAATATAGAAGTATGCAGCACCTGAAATAGCTCCGTATACCCATGATGTTGAAGAATCTGCATAAAATGCTTCTCCGATATAACCGAAAACAAGCATAGCTACAGAAGCAACGAGTAATTTGTAAAGCAAGCCAATCTTAGCGCCAGCTTTCTTAGTTAAAAGATAGAATTCCACACACATTAAAGGAACAGTCAACGTCCAGTCAATGTATCTAAGCACTACAGGTGTTTCTCCTGTGCCCATGTAAAAATCACGCATGTAATAATAGTGTACTGCTGCGATACCAGTGATCAAAGCAGAAACTAAAAGAGATAATTTCCACTCGTCTGCAACGCGACCGCGCTCGAACAAGAAGAAAACAGAAGCAGCAAACATAGCCATATAGCCTGTGAAGAATGTGAATCCAACATAGTCATCCGGTCTAAAGGTTGATACATCAGTTGATAAAAAAATGTCTAAAAAGCTCATATTAATAAATTTAAATTTAGGTGAATGTATGCGATTAGTATATTTCTACAACAAGTAATCGCAGGTTTTGATTAATCACTTGTAAAAGTATATTCGAAATTCCTAATATCAAAATATGAGTTAAGTGTTGAATTACAATGTGTTATGTTATTTAGTGCCCTTTCTTAAGAGTGTTTTTTAGCAAAAAAGAACATATGTCACTGATCGGATTTAAAAAGTTTTGAACTTAGATATTGCTTTAAAATTTCAATACGAGTGCAACATTGAGTTGATATAACTCAAGATATGAACACTTATATAACTGCTTGATTTTAGGGTATTTGAGAATTTATTGTACTTTCTGCGAAACCAAAACAAACATAATATGAACGAAATAATTCAAAGAGTTCTGGATTTACCAGGCCAAATTACAGCGCGTGTTTTAGGGACACGAGTTAGCGATACTTTAAATAAGTTTGATTCTGGCAAAGGGATTCGAAGTTATTTTCAGACGATATATTCCTGGTTATCCTTGGGAATGACCATTTTAATGATTTGGGAATTAGTGGACGGAATAAATGATCATTTTAGTTCTGCAGATACAATGGGGATCATAGGTAGTGTTATCACTACTCTTATTTGCCTTATTGCGGCTTTCGCTATTCCTAATGTCATTAGAATTCGCGGTGAAGAATTAGTTGGAAAGCATACAGGTATGGTTCAATTCTTAGCCCACGATGTGATGAAGACAAACATCAGGCTGATGGGAGAATTAAGTGCTCTAGTAGTCTTCACGCAGGCCTTATGTATGGTTGTTGCAACTTTATTTAATGCTACTGTTTATGCTCCACTTGCTGGGGGAGAAGAAATCGCCTCTATGTTGAGTGGTATATATTCTTGGTTCACCGGTGTGGCAGGGGAGAATATCCCATTTGATTTTATGGGAGCTGCAACTTCTTTTGCAAACCCTGCAGATTGGAATGCTAGTATTTCAGGGTCTTGGACTTGGGATAGTGTTATGGGCACATTGGGAATGTTAGTTAATGCTATTTTACTATTGGCTTCTTATTATGTCATTCTATCAATTTATAGTGTGGCTTATAATATTACAGCATGGCTTGTGGGGTGGATACAAAAACCCAACTTACCCATTAAAATGCATTAGAATATTTAGTTTATATAAATAATAAACCCCGCTAATGAGTGGGGTTTATTTTTATATGTCCATTTGGCTTTCCTACCTTCGCTTTATGGGTAGAGTTCTAACAGGCATTCAAACTTCCGGTCGTCAGCATTTAGGCAATATATTAGGTGCTATAAAACCTGCGATTTCACTAGCAAATGATCAAAGAAATGATGCGTATTTATTTATTGCAGATTTGCATTCTTTAACTTCAATAAAAGACAGTACTAAAAGAAAGGAAAATTTGTTATCTACTGCAGGAGCTTGGCTTGCTTGTGGATTAGATCCGAAAAAAGTTGTTTTCTATGCTCAAAGTGACGTCCCTGAATGTACTGAATTGACATGGTATTTAAATTGTTTTACTCCTTACCCGATGCTGGCTAATGCTCACAGCTTTAAGGATAAATCAGATCGTCTTTCAGATGTCAATGCAGGTCTTTTTGATTACCCTGTTTTGATGGCAGCAGATATTTTACTTTATAATGCAACGCAAGTGCCGGTGGGGAAAGATCAAAAGCAGCATTTAGAAATGACAAGAGATATTGCAGAAGCCTTTAACCGTCATGTTAAAGAGGATGTTTTAATTATACCTGAGGCCAAAATTGATGAGTCAATCATGACAATTCCAGGAACTGATGGGCAAAAAATGTCAAAATCATATGGAAATGTAATTGACATTTTTCTTCCTGAAAAGCAACTAAAAAAACAAGTGATGTCAATAGTCACGGATTCATTATCAATTGAGGAACCTAAAAACCCTGAGTCCTGCAATGTTATGAATATATTCAGACTTATTGCTGAACCTGAGGCTATTGAAAAAATGGAAGATCAATATAGAGCTGGAGGATATGGCTATGGTCATGCGAAATTGGCCTTGCACGAGACTATTCTTAAGAAGTTTAATTCTGAAAGAATAAGGTTTGATGAGCTGATGAAAGATCCAGATGAAATTTATAATGCTTTGAATTTAGGAGCAAAAAAAGCTAGAGTCATTGCACAAGAAACCCTGAATAAAGTCAAAAAAAGCCTAGGATACAGATAATTAAATTTTAGGCCTATTTTGTTTTTTTAATTCGGTTGAGTCCCCATGTCCAATGAATTGATCTTTATAACCTTGAGGGATTAACTGGATATTAGGATTATTTTCCGCAATCCATGATGCTAATTGTGACCCCACACCTCCAATAGATTGTGCATCTTCCCAAATAACCCATTTAGAATAAGTTTTAGAAAAGGATTGTAACATATCTGAATTAATGGGTTTTGCTTTTCTTAAGTCAATAATTGCATCAGACGGGTTTGAATGAATTAGTGCTTCTTCAATTGTTGGCCCCAAGCACCAATGAACGGTCTCATGGCCTAATCGCATGATATCCATCCCACCTTTTCGCTCAAGTGCATTGGGTAATTTTATCTCTTTGCCTTTAGGATACCTGATTATTGAAGGGCCACCATATTGTATCGCTTCATCAATTGCATTTCTAAGTTCTAAATTATTTCTTGGTGCCCAAATATGAGTGTTTGGGATGCTGCTATACAGAGCTAAGTCAAAAACACCATGATGTGTAGCTCCATCTTCACCGACTATTCCAGCTCTATCGAGACATAGTAATACAGGTAAGTTTTGCAGTGCAACATCGTGTATCCATTGGTCCACAGCTCTTTGAGAAAATGTCGAATACAGATTAACTATGGGTCGCATTCCCGCTGCCGCCATTCCTGCAGCTTGAGTTATAACATGCTGTTCTGCTATCCCAACATCAAAGAAACGTTCAGGGAACTTATCTCTAAACAGGTCTAAGCTGCATCCTTGAGCCATCGCAGCAGTAAGTGCAATTATTCGATTGTCTTTGTGAGCTAGAGCTATTAATTTTTCAGCAAAATGAGTTTGGAAATTGAATTGACCAGGAGAACTTTCAGAAAGCCCAAGATCTTTAATAGTTGGTCGACTTGTTTTAACATGTAAAACTCGTGGCCCTTTATATTTTAAAGCCTTATTAATCTTAAGAAGAAGTTCAGCAATGTTGTTTCCATTTATATGACCATCTATAAAATTCCATCCTAAAGATGTACAGAATTCTTTATAATCTCCAGAGTCATGAAGAGCACCTACATTTTCTTCAATAGCAAAACCGTTATCATTAATAATCAATAATATGTCATCCCCCTTTGAGCCTGCATCATTCATGGCTTCATATACCATCCCACCAGTAAATGCCCCATCACCTACAACTGCAACTTTATGACGATTTCTTTTTATTAATACATCAGCTCTAGCAAATCCAATCAATGCCGAGAGTGCAGTACTTGAATGTCCCACACCAAAAGAATCAAAATTGGATTCATTCCGGTTCGGAAAGCCACTTGGACCATTTTTTTTACGATTAGATTTAAAAACATCTGCACGATCTGTTATTACTTTATGCACATATGCTTGATGACCAACATCCCATAATAAAATATCTTTTGGGGTATCAAGGGCTATGTGCAAAGCCATGGTCAACTCAGTTACGCCGAGACTAGAGGCTAAGTGCCCTGCTTTTTCTGAAGTCGAATCAAGAATGAATTCACGGATGTCGATACAAGCCTTTTCGAGAGACTCAATATTCATTTTTCTCAATTCAGAAAGTGACGGAATGGCTTGCATATGTCAAAAGTAATGTCTGCCTACTCCTAAATGTAATTAAATGAATAAGTTATGAGTTGGTTTTAAAACTAAAATCAAATTAGGCTTCCTTTTCAATTATTGCCCAATAACGTCTTGATTTGCCAACCTC
Organism: uncultured Cryomorphaceae bacterium; assembly: GCA_913049755.1. The sequence goes on along the minus strand of CAJWXO010000007.1, from coordinate 16,283 downwards.
AGATAAATAGAGCATTACAGGAACTATGACTAAAGTTAAAAAAGTGGCAAAAGTCAAACCATATATAACTGTCCAACATATAGGCCCCCAAAATGCAACATTATCTCCACCAAAATAAATTTGAAGATCATTTTGAGATATAAGGGTGTAGAAGTTTAAATTCATTCCTGTAGCTAGGGGTAATAGACCTAAAATAGTGGTGATTGCTGTTAATAGTACCGGCCGAAGTCTTGTTTTTCCTGCAAGAACTAAAGCTGCAGCCAGATCATCTACTGGCAAGTATGCTTCTATACTTAATTTCAAATCTACTTTTTTTCGGGCTATAACTTGGTTCGCATAATCAGCTAAAACAATAGCATTATTTACAACAACCCCAGCAAGAGAAATGATGCCAATCATTGTCATAATTATCACAAAGTCCATTCGGAAAATAACAAGCCCCAGTAATACACCAATTAATGAAAGAACTACAGTCGTTAAAATCAAAAATGGTATACGTGCGGAATTAAATTGACCTACGATAATTAAAAAGATCATAAAAACCGCCCCCAATAATGCTTTTGAAAGAAAACTAAATTCTTTGGCTTGCTCTTCTTGTTGTCCTGTAAATGAAAGCGAAATACTTTCAGGGAGCTCGTAGTTTAAGAGCAAAGCTTTCATCTCGGCAACAATTTGATTTGCATTAGCTCCCTCTTGCAAGCCGGAGTATACGGTAATTACTCTATCTAGATCTTTACGCTTAACAGCTGAAAACGTTGAGGATTTAGTTGCAGATGCAATTGCGCTAATCGGAACCTGTTTGATTTTTCCATCGCTCTGATCCCTAAACGTTATTTTTTGATTCATTAAACTTTCAAGATTGTACCTATAATCATCTGATAGTCGAATATTTATAGGGTACTCATCTTCATCATTTTTGAAGCGGCTTATTTCTTTACCAAATAAGGCGGTTCTCAGGGCATCACCAATTTGACCTGTAGACACACCTAAACTTCTCGCTTTGGCGCGATCAACGTAAATAGGCAATTCCGGCTTTCCAGATTCTACATCTACTTTTAGTTCGTCGTATCCCTTTATAGCCGAACTTTTTATATATCTTTTCACATCCTGGGCCACAGCTAAAACTTCAACGTAGTCTAATCCTGATAGTTCAATATTGATAGGTGGACCTTGAGGTGGACCTTGCTCATCTTTTGCAATAACGACTATTGCTCCGGGAATATTTGAAACTTTATCTCTTAGAAGATTTAAAACATCAGAGCTTAATACAGGATTCCCTGTAGCGTCTATGCGATATTTCGTTTCACGAAAAGCCACAACAATTTTAGATTTATGCGGAGTGGCCGCATTGTCTGGCCCTTGATTCGGATCACTGGTTCCTTTACCAACTTGCGCAATAATGGATTCAACCATATAATTATAGTTTTCTCCATCTTTATTATAGGTGTAGGACTCTAGTATATTGGAAATCTCTTTTTCCAATTCCAATGTTACAATATTGGTTTCTTGGATATCTGTACCAACAGGTAACTCAATAAAAATATTTGCTAAATTGGGTTGAGAATCCGGGAAGAATAGAACCTTTGGAGGTAATACAGAGAGAAGAATGATCGAGAAAAAAAGTAGACCAACCGTGCCAAAGAAAGTAGATCTTGCATTTTTTCCACGAAGGGAAAATTCAATTAATCTAGTATATTTTTTCTCTACTGCAGGTAATAGTTTTGTTTGAAAATATTGCGTTCCCGGTTCAAAAACATATAAATAACTTAAAATGAGTAGTCCTGAGTAAAATTGAATATTACCAAAAATAGTAGCGCCTATTAGATAATTAAAAACAAACCCTAAAACAACTAGGATAAGGCCAATGGATGTCCATTTTGGTCGACCAATTTTATTCTCGCTAACCTTCATAAACCTCGCCGCTAAAGATGGATTTATAACAAGCGCAACAAAAAGGGAAGAGGAAAGAACAACGATTAGAGTATAGGGGAGAAATTTCATGAATTCACCGATTATTCCTGGCCAAAGAGCTAAAGGAATGAAGGCTGCTAGAGTGGTTGCTGTAGATGTTATTATGGGCATTGCAACTTCTGCAGCCCCCAGTTTTGCTGCTTGAACAGGAGTGTATCCCTGGCTCAGAAATCTATATATGTTTTCTACGGTTACAATCCCATTGTCAACAAGCATTCCCAATGCTAAAACCAAGGCAAATAGGACCATGAAATTTAGAGTAACTCCCATTGAGTTTAGTATGAAAAAGCTCAAAAGCATACTCAAAGGAATCGCAATTCCCACAAATAAAGCATTTCTTAAACCTAAGAAGAAAGTTAAAACCAGGACTACTAGTAAAACACCAAAAATGATCGAGTTTTCTAACTCACTTACTTGATTTTTAGTTTGGGTGGATTGGTTATTTGTTATTGATAAAAGAAGGTTACTTGGAAAATAGGCTTGTTGAGCTGCAGAGACAATCTCATTGATGTCTCTTGATGCTAAAATCAGATTTTCTCCAGACCTCTTTTTTATGTCTAAAGTAACTACTGGATCATTGTATTGACGGGCATAAGACTCACGTTCAATTTCATCAAATTCTACAGATGCGATATCACGCAAGTACACTATTGCTCCCTTTTCATGTTTTACTATGATATCCTCAATATCAGTCAAAGATTCAAATTCGCCGATAACTCTTACGTTGCGCCTGTAGCCATCAACCAGGAGGTCTCCGCCAGAAATAGAAATATTTTCATTTTGAATTGCTCCTGCAATATCATTAAATGAAATATCTACAGACTCCATAATAGAGAGGTCAACTAAAATACGAACCTCTTTTTTATCAATGCCCCTTATATCAACGGCAGAGATAGAGGAAAGATCTTCAATTTCATCTTTTAGATATTTAGCATAATTCTCCAGTTGATCACTCGTATATTCTCCTGACAAATTGATATTCATAATAGGCATTAACTCGCTTATATTGAATTCAAAAACATTAGGGTCAGCTGGCAAATCATTTGGAAAATCGGGCGATGATCTAGCTGCGTCAACTTTATCTTTAACCTTTTGAAGTGCTTGAGACACTTCAACGCTAAAATCAAATTCTACTTGAATCGAAGAATAACCTTGAACCGAAGTCGAGGTGATTTTATCTATGCCCGAAACACTATTTAATTCCTTTTCCAAGGGACGAGTTATTAATCTCTCAATATCAACTGGAGAGTTACCCGGATAAGGGGTTCCAATATATATTGTTGGTTGAGTAATCTCAGGAAAGCTTTCAGCTGGCATAGCGCGGTATGACATCAAACCTGCGATTAGAATAATAATAGTTAATACACCAACTGTGACCCTATTATTTACCGCCCAATCCGTTATTGCGAATCTTCTCATGAGACTATTATTTCCTTCGGTCATACTCTTAGTAAATTTTTACATTTTCTCCGGACTGTACAGAACGAATTCCACGATTTATAATTTTATCTGTTCTTAAAAGTCCTTCAAGAATTTCTGTCATATCATCATTTGATTTTCCTAAACTTAGGTTACGACGTTCAACAGTTCCAAGTTCTTCGTTTTTTAATATAAAAACGTATGTATAACTGATTCCTTTAGTGTCTTGAAGGATTAATTTATTTGGGATCATAATAGCGTCATTAGCGACATAATCTCGAAGTTCAACAGAAGCCATCATATTGTCTTTTATAACTTTATTACTCTTGTTTTGAGCGAGATTTACAGATACGCTAAATGTTCTACTGCTCGGATTTATATAATCTCCTACCTGGGAAATCCATCCGTCTTTTTTCATTTTTATTGCAGTGAAGTCCATATTAACTTTTTGGCCTTTCTTTATACTTGTGATGTAATTCTCAGGCACTTGCATCTCTAAACTTAGAGGCCCATTCCCTACGAGTCTTAGCATTTGCGTACCAGGAGATCCATATTCCCCAGCTTTAGCATAAACTCTATCTATGACACCAGAGAAAGGTGCGCGAATTTCTGTCATTTCTAATTGTTTTTTAATAGTCTGAAGACGATTTTGTAAGGATTCAAATTGCATTTTCGATTGCAGAAAATCCATTTCACTTCCTACTTTTTGACTCCAAAGCCGAGATTGTTTTTTAAACATTGTCTCGGCAAGTTTTAATTGAGTATCGACTTCATTTATTGTTGCCTTGAAAACATCAGCATCTAATGAAGCTAATAACTGACCCGATTTTACTTTATCCCCTCCGCGTACATATATACCCTCGATTTTACCTGCAGTTTCTGGATATATTTTCACGGATTGGTCAGACTTAATATTTCCATAAACTTTAAATGAATGGGTAAATGTGTCTTTAATAACATCAACTACTGTAACACTGGAAAATGATCTCGTAGTATCTAGAATAGCTAACTCATCATCTATCTCACGCATTTCTGCTCTAACAATCTCCATAATTGCTGATAGCGAGTCTCTTTTTTCGGTCAAAGATTCAATTGGCGTTTCAGCTGATTTCGGAGAGCATGAAGCAGCTGCTATAGCTAGAAGGGTTATTGGGAGGAATTGTTTTGTCATGTTTGAAATTATTCGAATTTGATAGTGATATTTTTTAATTTTTTAACCGGTATTTGCCTAGAGAGATTTCAAGAGACACCTTCTTGTTTAAAGTGTTATTTGCAGCTTGCAACATCGATGTTATTGACTCTTGGTATTGATTAGAAGCCTGGGCAAAATCCATTGATGAAATTGTGCCTTCAATTAATTTTGCCTCTGAGTTATATAATATCCGTTTTGATACCTCTACACTTTTTAATTGAAGCTGAAATATTTTTAAAGCATTTGAATATTCAGATCGAGCTTGATTGTGATTTAAGATCAATGCCAATTTAGTGTTGTTCAAAAGAATGTCTAACTCCTTAAGTTTTATCTGCTCTTCTTGAATTTTAGCTATACGTCCTCCAGAATTGAATATTGGGAGAGATGCAGATAAATTCCATGATGAAAAATTTACATTATTAGCCTGTAACCCGTTGGGATCAAAAACATTTGCCGCTTCACTCACAAATTGTCGATTAAAATTATATCCAGCATACACTTTAGGAAGAAATTTGATTTTTTCGTTTTGAACATTGAGATATTGCCCTACGCGATTTGTTTTCATTAATCGAAAGTCCACATGATCTGCCGCATCAAAACCTTGGGTAAGTAAAGCTTTACTTGCATCAGCTGAAATCAAAAGTGACTCGATTGATGAGGTTAGCTCTAGTTGAGTTTCAGGGGGCAGCCCACAATGAAGTATTAAGAGTTGATGAGTTATGAAAATCTGGCTTTTTAAGTTGACAGAATTGATTTGAATATTCTTAACAATCAAATCAAGTTGATCTACCTCTTGCTTTTCAATGAACCCTTCTTCATACATCGCAGTCAAGCTTGTCAAACTCTCTTCAGTACTTTTTAAAGTTTCTTTAAGAGCTTTTTGGTTTCGCTTGAGAACAATACTCAAATGGTATGCTTGAGAAACATCTCTTCTTGCTTCGAGTAGAGACTTTTCAAAATTTTCTTGCGCCTTGTCAGTCAAAACTTTAGAAGCTAAAACAGCTGCAATATAAGATCCGTCAAAGACCAGTTGATTCACACCTATACCCCCGACAGCATTGTAACGATTACCAAATTGCAATTTGTCTTGAATACCATCTTGATCAATATCAAAAAATTGAGCTGGGAGTTTAATATTGTCAGTATAGTTTTGCCCAATTGAGACGCTAGGAAGTCCAAGAGCTATATTTTGATATATAATTTTTTTTGCGGCTTTTCGTTCTAAAGATTGAACTTTTACATTGGCATTATTTTCTAATGCAAGGTCTACAGCATTTTGAAAGCTTAGATTTTTAATGGACTTGGCAATATAAGTTCCGGAGGTTCCGGTTTGTCCTAAACATATTAATGGTAAAAAGAGGATAGATAAAATTATTTTCTTCATATGAGAAAAGATTTGGCATTTTTATTTAACTGTAAAGTATTGTTTAGGCACGTGATACCTCTTTTTGTGGCTATATATTGAAGATGCATCACAAGACTTTTGTTCAACAAAGAATTCCTTAATTCTGGGGATTCAGATAAGGTCTCGTCTTCTGTAATTCCAGTAAGGGAGAAATACCTTAAAAGACTTATTTTTTCGATATCAATATCACTTTTATAAATGCCTTCTGATATTCCACGCTCAAGATTAGCCTTGCAAGATTTTATGATCGTATTTTTTCGCTGATGAGAGGCCCAATCAAAAGTTGAGGGATAATACTTGCGGAGCGCAAAAAAATTCTTTCCAAATTGTTCGATAATATTAATTAACATGGAATGATTGGCTAGAATTTCTTCAATTGCATTTTTTTTTGCTTTTTTAATTGAATTCAGCTCATTTTTATGAGATTTCATTTTTTCCCGAATTGCTTGGTCTACAAGGTCTGACTTGTTCTGGAAAAAAGTATAAAGTGTTTTTTTACTAATAGACATTTCCTTTGAAAGATCGTCCATTGTTACGGCCTTGAGTCCGAAACGTTGGAAAAGTCTCATTGCTCTTTCGCAAATTAATGAACAGGAATTTTGAGACATGGTGATATTTAAACTCTTTTTGTTCTGAACAAATGTCAAGAAATAATGGGCAAATATACTCGGGAAACGTTTTATGAAAAAAATGTTTCTAAAATTATTTTATTGAATGTTGTTTTCAGGATGAAATATCTAATGAATTTTGCCCATTTTTGTAAAAAATAAGAAGGTCATCATTTATTATGCCAAAAAATACAATTTCGGATATTTTAAAAACTCAAAAGATTGGAGAGGTTATCGTGTTAAAGGGTTGGGTAAGGACTTTTCGTTCTAATCGATTCATCGCTTTAAATGATGGTTCATGTCAATCGTCTATACAATGTGTAGTTGCCTTTAATGATTTTAGTGACGACGTATTAAAAAGAATAACAACTGGCAGCAGTATATCTGTTGGCGGTGAGATTGTCCCAAGCCTAGGTAGTGGACAAGTGGTTGAGGTTAAAGTAAACGAACTTGAGATACTTGGCGATTGCCCCTCAGAAACATATCCAATTCAACCAAAACGGCACTCTTTAGAATTTTTAAGGGACAAGGCCAACTTGAGGATGCGAACGAGTACATTTTCCGCAGTTATGCGTATCAGACACGTTGCAGCTTTTGCTGTACATGACTTTTTTAACAAGAATGGATTCTTTTATTTAAATACTCCTATTATCACGGCAAGTGACGCAGAAGGGGCCGGTGAGCTTTTCCGAGTAACAACATTACCTTTTGATGAAACTCCGAGAAATGAAGACGGTTCAATTAACTATGAATTAGATTTTTTTGCAAAGCCAACTAATTTGACCGTAAGTGGCCAACTTGAGGGAGAACTTGGAGCATTGGCCTTAGGTAAGATATATACATTTGGACCCACGTTTAGGGCAGAGAACTCCAATACCACAAGACACCTTTCTGAATTTTGGATGATTGAGCCAGAAATGGCATTTCATGATCTTTCGGATAATATGGACTTAGCTCAAGATTTGTGCAAATTTATAATCAAAAATGTTTTAGAAAAATCTAAAGATGATTTGGATTTCTTAAACACACGACTGTTTAATGAAGAAAAAAATAAGCCAAAAGAAAAGCGCAGTGAGTTGGAATTAATTGAGAAATTAAAATTTGTTTTAGATAATCAATTTGTTCGTTGTTCATATTCAGAAGCTATTGATATTTTGTTAAAAAGTAAGCCTAATAAAAAAGGGAAATTCAAATTTCCAATTACTGAATGGGGTGTGGATTTGCAGAGTGAGCATGAAAGGTATTTGGTTGAAAAACATTTTAAAAGTCCGGTCATACTATTTGACTACCCGGCGAATATTAAGGCATTCTACATGCGCTTAAATGAAGATGGAAAGACGGTTAGGGCCATGGATGTATTATTCCCAGGAATAGGAGAAATTGCCGGAGGGAGCCAGAGGGAGGAGAGGCATGATATACTTGTGGAGAAGATGAAGAACGTTGGAATTGATCCGGAGCACCTTGATTGGTATTTAGACACAAGGAAGTTCGGTACGTGTGTCCATTCAGGTTTTGGACTTGGCTTTGAAAGAATGGTTCAGTTTGTAACTGGGATGAGTAATATTCGGGACGTGATCCCATTTCCGAGAACTCCAGGAAATGCTGAATTTTGAATTAAGGAAGTATGCTAAAACAGACTCTTAGTCAAAGACTGCAGCAAAAGTTATCTCCTCAACAGATTCAGCTAATGAAGCTAATTCAGCTTCCTACGCAATCATTGGAGGATCGTATTCAAGAGGAATTAGAGATAAATCCTGCTCTTGAAGAAGGAATAGAACCAGATGATACTAAGGAATTAGAAAATGAATGGGATCAGGAAATAAGCTCGGATCAAGAATCTACCGAATATGACCCAATGGATGATTATATGTCAGAGGATGATACTCCTGATTATAAACTTCAATCTAATAATTTCTCTTCTGATGATGAATTATATTCTGTCCCTGTTCTTGTAACTAAGGATCTAAGCGATATGCTAAACGATCAGTTATCGATGCGCTCATTAAGTCCTCAAAAAGAGGCATTATGTAAATATATTATTGGCACTATTGAAGACGACGGTTATATGCGTCGAGAGTTAAAAGATATTGTTGATGATCTTGCTTTTAGCTTGGGTATTATTGTTGAGGAATCCGAGTTAATGGAGGCATTAGAAATAATCCAATCTATGGACCCTCCTGGGGTTGGGGCAAGAAACTTGAGGGAGTGCTTACTAATTCAAATAAGTCAGAAATCTCCTAATGAGATTAACAAGTTGTCAAAGAGTATCGTTTCAGATTTATTTGAGGCATTATCAAAAAGGCATTTCTCCAAAATGACTGCAGCTCTTGGGGTTGAGGAAAGAAAGTTAAAAGAAGCTATTGAAGAGATTAGCCGATTAAGTCCGAAGCCAGGAAATAACGCAACTTTAAGTGTGCAGAATTCTCAAACAATAGTTCCAGATTATACTGTTCAGATCATAGATAATAAACTGGAATTACAACTAAATGGACGGAACGCCCCTGAGCTAAATATTTCACGTGAGTACAAAGAGATGCTTAGCCATTACAAGAAGTCCAAATCATTCAATTCCGAAAAAGAAAAAGAGGCCTTTACTTTTGTTAAGCAAAAACTTGAAGCTGCTAAATGGTTTGTAGACGCAATAAAGCAGCGACAGCAAACTTTAATACTGACTATGTCATCCATAATGAGATTTCAGGAAGAGTATTTTCTAACGGGGGATGAAAAGAATTTAAAGCCTATGATCCTGAAGGATATCGCAGAAAATATTGATATGGATATTTCAACAGTTTCCCGCGTTGCTAGTAATAAATATGTTCAAACCCCTTTTGGAACTTTTTTAATTAAAAAATTCTTTTCCGAGTCTATGCTGAATTCTGAAGGAGAAGAAGTTTCTACTCGAGAAATAAAAAAAATACTAGAAGAAAGTATCGGTGATGAAGAAAAGCGAAATCCATTAACTGATGATTCATTAGCTAAATTACTCAAGAAAAAAGGCTATCCGATAGCTAGAAGAACCATTGCAAAGTATCGCGAGCAGTTAAATATTCCAGTAGCTAGGTTGCGAAAAACCCTTTGAGTTTATCGAACGCTCACTCGTAGCTGACATTCTACTATTTTAAAATGGTTACTTCAATAGTTTCCATTATTTTCGTCAAAACGTTTAAAAAATTATGAAAAGATTTATTCTTATTTTTCTCCTCGGGGCATTTTTTGCTCCAATTGAGTCAGAAGCTACTCATATTTTAGGAGGGGACATTCAATATAAATATGTTGGAGACTCGACAGGTGTCCCAGGTCAATATAGGATCAAGGTAGTTATATACAGGGAACAAACAGGAGTTGGATTGGGAACCACAGCGAATGTGACTGTGCAGTCTACACAATGTAGTTTCAATACTAATGTTACATGTACCCTTTCTCAGCCAGAATTTAGCGCAGCAAGTCTAGGAGCGTATGACTGCATCCCTCAAGGTGCGTCAGGATCATATTTCAGTCCTATGGTAAATATTTATATCGGTTATGTTACTTTGACTCAGGTATGTAATGATTATAAAATGTATTGGCAATCTTGTTGCAGACCAGGAGGAATTACAGCTATTACAAATTCTGGTGGTGTTGGCTTCTACTTTGAAGCTGAATTGAATAATACTCAAGGTTATAATTCATCTCCAACATTTGTATCTATTCCAATTAGCTATATCTGCACGGGGGGATATATAAATTATCTTCAGAATGCATATGAGAAAGACAATGACTCAATTCAATATGAATTAGTGCCGGCCCGAGAATTTGCTGGTGGTGGAGGTAATTCAGTGCCTTACGCAGCAGGGTATACTTTTACAAATCCAATTAATACATCCCCATTGAGTCCTTTTGCTTTAGATCCTCAATCTGGGAATATAACTTTTATGGCTACCACCCAGGAAACTTCTGTTATTGCCTTAAGGGTTAATGAGTATCGTTTTGACAGCACTTATGGGTTTTGGGAAAAAGTAGGGTCTTCCAATAGAGAGATTCAAGTTTCAGTTGCTTCGGCCTGCAATGCAATTGTCAATGCAGGTGTTAAACTAGATCAAAATGCTCCAGGAGTAACACTTCGCGCTGACGGAAAGCAGCAGGTAGATTATAACTGCCTGGATTCAAATGTCATGCTTTACTTTACGCTTTCAGTTGAATGTGTTTCTATCTCACCTGACGGCTCTGACTTTCGATTGACGGCTCCCAATGGTCAGCCAATCCCTATTGATCAACTCGTGCCTTTTTGTAATGTAAATGGAGAAACAGACTCTATTCGTGTTAAGCTTTTTGCACCTCTTTCAATGAATGGAGAATATTTCTTGTATTCAAAAGTTGGTAATGATGGAAACACTCTGCTGAACAAGTGCGGTAAGGACATGAACGAGTTTGACACCATTGTTTTACTGGTCAATGATTGCGTAAATCTAGATTTAAAGTTGACAAATGTCACAATTGATGAGGATGAGAGACCTCACATTTATTGGGATATTGATCCAGCAACCTTCCCTTCATATTTATTTAATAATTTCCGAATTTGGAGATCTGATGATAATGGAGCAACATATAACCAAATAACTTCGCTATCGGATTCCACAATTCGTGATTGGGATGATAATACCATTGGTGGAGCCAGTGTTGACGCCCAAAGTCATAGATATTACGTAGAGACAATAATTAATGGTTTACCCCAACCTCCTTCAAATGTTGTCCATAGTATTTGGCTTCGTGGAGACCTTACGGATCCTATGAGCATGCCAGTAGTTTGGAACAGTTATAATGGATGGGATAGTCCAGAATATACAGTTCAGTTTGGTAAAGGAATACCTGGAGTTCCGGGAGAATACACTTGGCAGGATTATAAGGTCATATCAGATACTGCATTAATTGTTGTAAGTCCATATGGTAATGATCCTGGTCAGTTTTCTATCCGAACAAGAACTCATGTAACAGATTCTAATAGTGCATACTATTTGCAGGATACGGCATATTCAAATTGGATTGAATATGGGACTCCAGTTCCGCCTATCCCGCCATTAGACAGTATAGTAATTCCAAATGTACTTACCGCTAATAATGATGGGGTTAATGATGACTTTGTAATTCAAGGCATAATGAGTTACCAGACAAGACGTGAATTGACCATCATGAATCGTTTTGGACGTATTGTCTACAAGAATTTAGCATACGACAATGCTAATCCTTGGAAAGGAACAGATAAGAGTGGTACTAAACTCTCTGATGGTGTTTATTATTATGTCCTTCGAGTGGCGGATAATGCAAATGCTTTCGAAAATGACTATACTGGTGATGTCACATTATTGACTCAATAGTCATTTATTAATATTTTTTTAATCAAGGCCGCCCTGAAATTTCAGGGCGGCCTTGGTCGTTAGATAAATGGAAAACGAAGACCGACTAAGAAAAATAAAAATTATTTTAAAGACTCTGCCCGATAAACCGGGAGTCTACAAGCATATAGATTCTGAGGGCCAAATCTTATACGTTGGAAAGGCCAAAAACCTAAAAAAACGTGTCAGTAGTTATTTTTCAAAAAAGCACAGTGAGCAAAGGCTTCGAATGCTTGTGCGGAGAGTAGAAAATATTGAAATAATAATAACGAATACAGAATTTGATGCTCTTTTATTGGAAAACACATTAATAAAAAAAATCCAGCCGTGGTACAATATAAACTTAAAAGACGGAAAAACTTATCCTTGGATTTGTATCAAAAAAGAAAGATACCCAAGAGTTTTTAGCACCAGATCTAGATTAGATGATGGGTCTGAATATTTTGGCCCATATCCTTCTTCTAGAATGTTAAGAACGTTATTAGAATTAATAAGACAACTTTATAGCTTTAGAAACTGCTCATTATCATTGTCTGCCTCTGCTGTTGAATCAGGGAAATATAAAGTATGCTTGGAATATCATATGGGAAATTGTTTGGGCCCCTGCGAGGATAAGCAAAACGAAAAATCCTATGATCAAGATATTAAATCTGTGAGACGCCTGCTCAAAGGTGAGTTAAAGTCAATAAGAAAAAACCTTCATGAAGAGATGATGCTCCATTCTGGGAAAAGTGAATTTGAGTTAGCACATCAGTTTAAAGAGAAACTTGAACATTTAGAAAAATATCAATCAAAAAGCACAGTTTTAAATCCAGCATTTGGAGAGATAGATTTATACTCTGTCATTGATGATGCTGAATATGGGTATGTTAATTTTATGATGATCAGGGAAGGCTCATTGGTTCACTCATTTACACTTGAGTTAAAGAAGAAAATGCAAGAGAGTCCAGAACAATTATTAGAATTGGCAATTCCTGAAATTAGAATTATGTTCGAATCGAATGTTAAGCTCATTCTTCTTTCGCATACCATTGAATATGAGCTGCCTGGAGTGAAATTTCAGATACCAATTCGAGGAGACAAATTTTCAGCTATTCAAATGAGCATGAGAAATGCCAAAGCTTATCGAATAGAGCGGTTAAAAAATATCCAAATTGTAGATCCAGATAGACATGTAAATCGTATTATGGCCCAAATGAAACAGGACTTAAGAATGCCTATAGAGCCTCGTCATATAGAGTGCTTTGATAATTCAAATATTCAAGGAGAATTTCCGGTAAGTGCCTGTGTTGTTTTTAGAGACGGAAAGCCGTCAAGAAATGAATACCGTCATTTTAATGTGAAAACAGTTATTGGAGCTGACGATTATGCATCAATGGAAGAGGTTGTTTTCAGAAGATATAGTCGAATACTAGATGAAAATTCGTCTCTTCCCAATTTGATAGTTATCGATGGGGGTAAAGGGCAATTGAGTTCGGCTGTTAAGGCATTAAATGATTTAGGGTTAAGCAGCAAAATATCAATAGTTGGAATCGCAAAACGCTTGGAAGAAATATACTTCCCTGATGACTCTATTCCTTTGTACATAGATAAGCGATCCGAGTCATTGAAAATATTGCAGCAAGCAAGAAATGAGGCCCATAGGTTTGGTATTACTTTTCATAGAAAAAAGAGAAGCAAATCAAGTATAAAGTCAAAATTAGATTCGGTTAAAGGTATAGGGCCATCCACTCAGAAGATTTTGTTAAGCTCTTTCAAGTCACTTGCAAGATTGAAAAAATCCGACTTTAAATCAATTCAATCCCTGATTGGGAATGCAAAAGCTAAATTAATCTGGTCTTGGATTCAGGAAGAAGCCGGTAAACAAAAATATTAAGCATGGTAAATTACTTAATTTGACCATCTTCAAGGTTAATAATTCGTCTTGCTCGTTCAATAACACGCTGATCATGTGTTGAGAAAATAAACGTAGTGCCTTCTTTGATATTAAGTTCAGCCATTATGTCAAGGAGTGTTTCGGTAGACTTAGAGTCCAAGTTAGCCGTGGGTTCATCAGCTAAAACAAAACGCGGTCGGCTTGCAAGAGCTCTTGCAACAGCAACTCTTTGCTGCTGTCCACCAGAGAGTTGATTGGGTCTGCTATTGGCTTTATCCTCAAGCCCTACAGCTTTGAGAAGTTCCATACCTCTTTCATTACGCACTTTTTTTTCTACCCCCTGGAGTTCTAAAATGAAAGTTGTGTTTTCTAATGCGGTGAGTACAGGAATTAGATTATATGCTTGAAATACAAATCCAATATTTCTTAAGCGAAAGTCTATTAAGACTTTATCTCCCAAAGAGATAATGTCCGTATTATCAATCCATATTTTTCCAGAGTTTGGTTTATCCAAACCGCCAATCGCATTCAACAATGTTGTTTTACCGCATCCTGAAGGCCCTACAATAGAGGTGAACTCACCTGCTCTAAATTCACTGCTAATATTATTTATTGCATGTACATTTCCTGCTTGGGACGAATATATTTTATTTAAATTTTCTAAACGAATAAGTGACATATATAAATAATATTTAAAGAACTCTCATGCTCTCAATTGGATTTAGTTTTAGTGCTTTTATCGCTGGATATATTGAGGATAAGAAGGATAAAATCAAAACTAGTCCTACAATAGGTAAATAATATTCTGGAACAACGGAAGGGTAGACGGTAGACTCCACACCCATTTGTTCAAGACCTTGCTCAACTGATTCAAGGGTGATGCCAGTTTTAGAGGTTACTAAAAGAGAAATATGTCCTAAAAAAAGCCCAAAAGGGAGCCCCACAAAGCTCAATAAAATGGTTTCTGAGACAATTAGATTAAATATTTTTCTCTTATTCATTCCAATAGCCATTAGCATACCCAGCTCTCTTGTCCTTTCCAAAATAGCCATGAGCATGGTATTCAAAATCCCAAAAGACATAGCCAGTAAAATAATCATCATGAAAAGGAGTAAACTTTGAGCCAGTATAGCATCAGCAACCCCTAAATCAGGACTCACCTCTTTCCATGTCCGAAATACTATTGATTGAGATTCGGATCTTCTATTTTTCAAAATGCTTGACTCAAGTGCATTGTTTGCTTTTTCAATTTCATAAGGATTTTTCACCCTGTAATTGATTTCGTGAGCTATTATTTGACTCTCGTTAGATAGCCCAATTGAATCTATCAATCCCATTTGAAAAGAAATTGTTTTTGAAGGAACATAGATTATGGATTCTTCAATCAAGCGTGATGCCCCATCATAGATTCCAACTAGCCAAAATAAGGCACTACGCACATCTCCGTTTATGTCTTGGAAAGTCAAAACTACCCTATCATCAATATCAATTTCCAGTTTTCGGGCCAAAGCTTCACCCAAAACAATTTCATCTCCAACTTGTCCTTTTAAAAATACTCCACTCGAAATGTTTTGTACTGATTTGAAAACTTTTTTTTCCTTGTTTGGGTTAATGCCATAAACTATGACGGGAGCAGATCCAGAGCCTGCTTGTATCATCGAATTACAAATAACTCTTGACGAAAAAGTTGTTATATTGGAATCTGCAACCAGCCTATTTGAGAGTGCTTCAAGGTTATCTATGGTTGAAAACACCTCGGATTTTTCAAGAAAATCTTTGGAGCAAATACGTCCGTGTCCAACATTATCGTCTAACATACTGATCGTTCGTTGATCATTTAACCCGTTTATCCATCCCATCATGAAAATTCCTGACCAGACACCAAGCGACATAGCTCCAATTACTACCAATGAGCGCCATGGAGTCCTCCATATATTTCTCCAAGCCATAATTATTATTTTCATCGGTTTATTGCTGAAGATTTATAAACTACGAATACTGGCCACAAACTAACCAAAAGAACTATACAAAGCACTATTGCTGTGTGAGTAAATGTTATAGACCAATCTAATGATGGCGGAAGTACCGGATCCCAACCCATATTTTCCATGGCTAGTGCCGCATCACCGAGTAACCTTGGTGGATTTAAATGCAAATAATAAGCTAAGCTTCTACCCAGAATGATACCGAAAATAGAACCGAAAGCCCCGACTAAAAGAGCCTCAATTAATACAACTTTTGCCAGCACACTTCTTTTGACACCAAGAGCAATCTGCATGGTAAATTCTCTTTGACGCTCACTTGCAAGCATAATCATAGTACCCAAAAGACCAAATGAAATGACAGTGTATAAAATAAAAAGGACCACGACTCCACCTGCAGAATCTGCTTGAATGATTTGTTTAAGCTCAGGCATACGTTCTTCCCATGAACTCCAGCTGGC
>CAJWXO010000006.1 GCA_913049755.1 uncultured Cryomorphaceae bacterium | reverse complement strand
TTTTAATGAATTAACAAATATGGCTCAGCTTACGGAGGAAGTTGGTGAAGTGGCAAGAATCATTTCGCGTAAATATGGTGAGCAATCTGAAAAAGATTCGGATAAAGAACTTGACTTGGGCGAAGAGCTCGCCGATGTTCTTTTTGTGACACTGTGTCTTGCCAATCAGACTGGAGTAGATCTCCAAAGTTCTTTTGATAGTAGAATGATAACTAAAGGATCACGCGATAAGCTTCGTCATGAAGGGAACTCAAAACTTCGTTAGATAATTAATTCCTTATCGAAAATTCAGAACTTATCTTTGTGCTAACATTATTAAAATTAAAACATGCGTCCAGACCTTTTTGAGCATTCAGACTATTATTTAATGGATGAACTTCTTAGTGAAGAACATAAACTTGTACGAGATGCCACTCGCGATTGGGTGAAGCGGGATATTAGTCCAATTATTGAGGAGTACGCTCAAAATGCTAAATTTCCAGAGCAAACAGTAAAGGGTTTGGCTGATATTGGTGCTTTTGGACCATATATTCCGAGTCAATATGGTGGTGCTGGTCTTGATCAGATATCATATGGATTGATGATGCAGGAAATTGAACGTGGAGATAGTGGTGTTAGATCAACTTGCTCGGTTCAGTCCTCCTTAGTTATGTATCCTATTTTTACATACGGAAATGAAGAGCAGCGACTAAAATACCTTCCAAAACTCGCGAGTGGAGAATTCCTTGGATGTTTTGGTTTGACGGAACCAAACCATGGATCTAACCCTGGAGGAATGGTCACGAATTTTAAAGATATGGGTAACCATTATCTTTTAAATGGAGCAAAAATGTGGATATCTAATTCACCTTTTTGTGATTTAGCTGTGGTTTGGGCCAAAAATGAAGAAGGTAGGATTCATGGTTTGATTGTCGAGAGGGGAATGGAAGGTTTCACTACTCCTGAAACACATAATAAATGGTCATTGAGGGCTTCGTCAACGGGTGAATTAGTTTTTGATAATGTTAAAATTCCAAAGGAGAATCTATTACCGAACAAGTCAGGTCTTGGAGCACCATTAGGTTGTCTTGATTCGGCTAGATATGGTATTGCATGGGGTGTTATAGGTGCTGCTATGGACTGTTATGACACTGCTCTTCGTTATTCTAAAGAACGGATTCAATTTGATAGGCCGATTGGAGGGTTTCAGTTACAACAAAAGAAATTAGCTGAAATGGTTACGGAAATAACGAAAGCACAGCTATTAACTTTTCGGCTTGGGCAATTAAAAAATGATGGAAGGGCAACGACTGCTCAAATTTCTATGGCAAAAAGAAATAATGTTGATATGGCGTTAAAAATTGCTCGAGACGCACGACAAATGCTTGGCGGCATGGGAATAACAGGCGATTACCCAATAATGCGGCATATGATGAATTTGGAATCTGTTGTGACCTATGAAGGAACTCATGATATCCATTTGCTTATTACCGGCATGGATGTGACAGGAATCCCTGCATTTTCTTGATAGATTTACTTTAATGAGATTTTAATATAAAAAACTGTTAAAAGGGTATCTAATAGAGTGAATTTCTGAGGCCATTTTATATACCGCCTTTTTTAGGGAATCAAAATTTGATTTTTCCGTGGCAGAAATAAATACGCAGTTTCCCTTGAGTGCTTCATTAATCTCCTTTTGAATTTCATCAACTCTATCTATGTCTTCCTCATCAAATCCTTTTTGAAAGGCATCTAGCTTGTTAAATATAACTAACTCAGGTTTTTCATGTGCTCCTATGTCTTTTAAAATTTGATCTACCGATGACATATGATCTTTGTATGAAGGATGAGATAAATCAACAACGTGAAGTAGCAGATCCGCTTCGCGAACCTCATCTAAAGTAGATTTAAAGGACTGTATGAGCTGAGTTGGTAGTTTTCTTATAAAACCTACAGTGTCAGTAATTAAAAAAGGAAGATTTTCAATTACAATTTTTCTAACAGTAGTATCTAAAGTGGCAAATAATTTATTTTCCGCAAGTATATCAGACTTGCTTAAGGCATTCATCAGAGTTGACTTACCTACGTTTGTGTAACCTATTAAAGCGACTCTAACTAATTTCCCCCGATTCCCTCTTTGAGATGCCATTTGACGGTCAATTTTTTGAAGTTTTTTCTTTAAATCAGATATTTTATCTTTTATAATTCTTCGATCTGTCTCAATTTGAGTTTCTCCGGGGCCACGCATTCCTATTCCTCCTTTTTGCCTTTCTAGATGGGTCCAAAGTCTTGTAAGTCTTGGTAATAGGTATTCATACTGAGCCAATAAAACTTGGGTTCTCGCATATGATGTTTTTGCTCTAGAAGCAAAAATATCAAGAATTAAATTTGTCCGATCTAATACTTTTACATTGAATAGTTTTTCTATGTTCTTTAATTGAGATGGGGAAAGTTCGTCATCAAAAATTGCGAGATCAATTTTTTCTTCTTTTATGAAATGATCTATTTCCTCCATTTTGCCAGATCCAAGAAAGGTGTTAGAGTCCGGTTTATCGAGTTTCTGTTGAAATATTTCAATTGTTTTTGCCCCAGCTGTCAGGGCTAAAAATTTTAATTCTTCAAGGTATTCTCCACTTTTTATTTCATTTTGCTCTCGAGTAATCGCACCTATTAGAATGCATCGCTCCAGCCCACTTTTTTTATTTATTTTTCTTTCTAACATATATGTGAATTAGATAATCCTATTCCATGGAATTCGTGAAGTGGTAAATAATATGATGCGGTTAAAATTAAATATAATTGGGGACAGGGCATTTAATAGATTTGATGGTATCAACGTTTTTGGTAAAAAAAACTCATAAAAAGTGTATCGAGCTGGTGCGAAAAGAAAAAAATAGATAAATAAATACTCTGTAAGAGCATAGTAATGACGAATTCATAATCTCAGGTAAGGATATTCTTCAAAGGTAGCTCAATTTAAAAATGGGCCCCACCTTTGTAGTGAAGTAAATGCCATTAGTATGTCCAAGAAAAAGTCAGTTATACGAAATAAAGATATTCTAGATTATCATGAAGGGGGGCGTCCAGGGAAAATAGAAGTAGTTCCCACAAAGCCTTCGAACTCTCAACGTGATTTGAGTATCGCATATTCACCTGGTGTGGCGGAACCTTGTCTGAAGATCGCTGAAAATAAAGGCGATGCGTATAAGTATACTGCCAAAGGGAATCTTGTTGCCGTCATTTCAAATGGAACTGCAGTATTAGGTCTTGGAGATATTGGTCCATTAGCATCAAAGCCTGTAATGGAAGGCAAAGGAGTTTTATTCAAGATTTTTGCTGATATTGATGTTTTTGATCTAGAATTAGATACTACGGATACCGAAAAATTTATAGAAACCGTAAAAATATTATCTCCAACATTTGGTGGAATTAATTTAGAGGATATATCGGCGCCGGAATGTTTTGAAATAGAGCAGAGATTGCGTGAAGAATTAGATATTCCAATTATGCATGATGATCAACATGGCACGGCTATAATTACTGGTGCGGCATTATTAAATGCTCTTGAGGTAATTGATAAAGACATTAAAAAAATTAAAGTTGTTTTTAATGGAGCAGGAGCGAGTGCTATTTCATGTGCTTCTCTCTATTTGGCTTTAGGGGTGAAGCCGGAAAACCTTATCATGTGTGACTCCAAAGGTGTAATACATTCCGAGCGTGAAGGTTTAACTTATGAAAAATTAAAGTTTGCGCGGAAAACGGATTTAAGAAATTTGGGCGATGCTATTAGCAATGCGGATGTATTCGTTGGTTTATCAAAAGGAAATATTTTAAGTCCTGAAATGATAAAAACAATGGCGAAAAACGCCATTGTTTTTGCTTTAGCGAATCCTAACCCCGAAATATCATATGACCTTGCTAAGTCAACGCGCGATGATTTAATAATGGCGACAGGGAGAAGCGATAATCCAAATCAGGTTAATAATGTTTTGGGTTTTCCATATATATTTCGTGGTGCATTGGATGTTCGTTCGACTGAAATTAATGAAGAAATGAAATTAGCGGCGGTATATTCTATCGCACAATTAGCAAAAGAGCCGGTCCCAGAAATTGTGAATCTCGCATATGGTAGCAGAAATCTTACTTTTGGTCGGGATTATATTATTCCAAAGCCATTTGATCCGAGGCTTATATATACGGTGGCCCCAGCTGTAGCAAAAGCAGCAATATTATCAGGAGTAGCTCAAACATCTATATCGGACTGGGATGCATATGAAGAGGATTTAAGAAACAGACTGGGCCTCGATGATAAATTCATTCGGTTAGTAATGGAAAAAGCCAAGAACAGTCCCAAAAGAGTTGTGTTTAATGAAGCGGATAACTATAAAATTCTTAAAGCTGCTCAGATTGTTTTAGATGAAGGAATTGCGATACCGATTTTGCTAGGGAGTGCAAAAAAAATAAAGTCATTAAATGAAGAGTATTCATTGGGATTGGAAGATGTCGAGATTATTGACACAAAGTCCAATGATGTTCCAAGATTATTAGAATATGTAGATTCTTATTATAAATCTCGTCAGCGCAAGGGAGTTGGTTACAATGAGGCTCGTAGGCTTTTATTAAATAGGGATTATTATGGACCCATGATGGTTAAAATGGGTGATGCAGATGCATATGTTACAGGTGCAATGGTAAAGTATCCAAGAGCAGTTAAGCCAGTAATAGAAATTCTCGGTCCGAAAGATAATGCTCGCACTGTTGCAGGAGTTTACGTCATGCTAACAAAAAAGGGTCCAAGATTTTTTACGGATACTACTATGAATCAGGACCCAAGTGCTGAGCGTATTGCACAAATAGCATGCGAAACAGCAGATTTGGTGAGAAAGATGAATATTGAGCCGAGAATTGCCTTGCTTAGTTATTCAAATTTTGGCTCTTCAACTGGTAAGACATCAATAAAGATGAGAAAGGCAATAAATATAATCCGAAAGTCAGATCCAACTCTAGTTGTTGATGGAGAGATGCAGGCAAATTTTGCTGTTGACAATGATCTTTTGAGAGAACAATTTCCTTTTAGTGACTTAGTCGGCAAAGGAGCAAACATTTTTGTTTTCCCAGGATTGAGTTCTGCTAATATTTCATACAAACTTCTTCAGTCTATGGGTGGTATGGAGGCTGTCGGTCCATTATTAGTTGGGCTAGCTTATCCTGCGCATGTTCTTCAATTAGGTTCTAGCGTTCGTGAAATTGTTAATACCGTGGCGATGGCAGTAATTGATGCTCAGTCAAGAGAGGGCGTTGAATAGTTAATTGCATACAATGAAAAAATTTCTGCTTCTTGTTTTTATTTTCATGTCTATATCTGTTTCAGCCCAGGATAAATATGAATTCTTACACGGCTTAGGATATGATTTTTCTTTTGGACTTCCTCAAGCAGTCGGTGGAATAGTATTTCAGGGTAATGGATTGAATTATGTTCCTAGAATAGTTTCTCCAATTAATTCAGACTTATCGATAGGCATAAGTCTTCCTATTGGTGCATCTCTGGTTAGCAGTGGTTATGGTTCTTCTCCTTTGGGGATCAATTATGCGGCGGCGGTTGATATCCACTCGGGCTTTCTTGGCACTCGATCCTCGAAAAATAGATTTGGTGCTTTTTTTGGTTTAGGTTTTGGATCATATGATCTTTATTATCTCACTGATGATATTACGGGTATAAGGATAGATCGTGATGCTAACTATGGTCCATACGCTCATTTTGGCTTTCGCATCCCATATTATGGTCAAAACGTTTCTATAGCATTGAGTAATTGGAGAGGTATGAATTTGAGTAATGGTAAAACACAAGTGTTTTCGCTTAAGCTAATTTATGAGTTTAATGATTAAGTAACTTTTTCAGTGTTTTGGCGATAGTCTTTCCCTCAGCTTTGCCGGCTAGAGCTTTAGTTGAATGGGCCATTAATTTCCCAAAATCATTCTGATTATTTGCTCCGAGTTTAATTATAAATTTTTTAAGTAAGGTTTCTAATTCATCTCCTTCAAGCATCGGAGGAATATAGCTGGACAAAACATCTAGTTGCTCTTTTTCGATTTTGGCTAAATCATTTCGATCTTGCTTTTTAAATATTTCAAGACTTTCTGCCCTTTGCTTCTTAAGTCTTTGAAGAACAGAGATCTCCTGGATAGGGGTAATTTCACCATTTTGACCTGGAGATGATCTCTCGGTTTTCAATGCGGTAAGAATAGCTCGGATTGTATCTAGTCTGACTTTGGATCTAGACCTCAAAGCTTCTTTAAGGTCATGACTGAGTTGCTCATGTAAGGGTTTAATCGACATTGTCATGTAGGAATGAATTGTGAGATAGGAATTCGATATCATCATCTTCGCCACTTAGCCCAAGGTTGCTTTTTTTATTTTCTTGAGAATGAGGAGCATTTCCTTCAGGCAGATCAACACCATTTCTTTCAAAACTTGGTATCTGCCATTCTTCTTCGGCCATGGCCACTAATTTGACATTTTTACCAAATTGATGATTAAAATTTTGTAAATAAGCCCTTCTTTGGTTGGCAAGTCTTTGCATGCTATCATCAATGCTATCTTGATCAGGATTAATTGGGGATAAGGACTCTTGACTCATAGGTTCATCATTCCTCAGTGTGAAAGTAGAATCTAAATCTTGTTCTTTTTCAGGTTTTTCTATACTTGATATAGTATTACCATCTAGATAATCGTCTAATTGCTCCTTGGGACGATCAGCGATGACTCTCTTGGTTAACTTATCTTTAGATGGAGTATTTATAATACTTTGCGACGTTTCATTTGGTGCGAGAAGTTTATTTTCTAATGCTCTTAAATCTTCTAAAGAAAATTGTTGGATGACTTTTTTTTCTACGCCTGCATCTTTTGGCTCTAAACCCTCTAAAATCGATCGATTTTTAATATTGTTATCGGTTTCATTTTTATCAAGGAATTTGGAATCAGTATCGTTAATTATGACGGATTCATGATCATCTTCATTTTGATTAATTTCGGAATGGATATCGGGTATGTCTTCAAAGTTTTCTTCGATTCCTCCCTCTAGGTCAAATTCTATGATCTCTTCTTTTGATTCTGGAAATATTTCAGGGATTAATTCGTCAACAGGGGCATCCATACTAAATGCGTCAAAAGCTCTTGGGGAGGGTTCATCCTGAGATAAAGGCTCTTCAAAAGCTTCTTCATTAATTATAGCGCTGATATCCATATCAATTTCCGTTAAGTCATAATTATTAACATTTGAAATTGGATCTTCTGGTTTTAGTGTGTTATTTCTATTTGGGCTTTCTTCAATAGTATCATTATTTAGTTTGTCTTCGTCATTATCAAATCTGATTTTTATTTTACTCTCTTCATCTTCTAATTGATAAATGATTTGCTCTTCGTCATCATTTATTTGAGAAGATTCTATACCTAAAGGCTTTTCTGCTTGATCAATATTGTCAGCATGCTTAGTATTTAATTCATAATCACTTGTTCGACTTTCAGGGGAGCCGAATAAATCAAATTGAGCCGATTTATCTTCATTCTTAGTGATGTCTATGTTCATTTGTATGCCGTCTGCATCGGATTCGTTACTGATACTATCGAGTTCATGAACAATAAATTCCTGTTCGGCTGGCTTAATTGTCCCAATGGGATTTGATGCATTGAACCCTGTAGCAACTATGGTTACTTGAACGGCATCATCTAATTGCTCATCTTCACCAATTCCCATGATTATATCAACTTGCTTACCTGCTTGACTTTGTATATAATCATTTATCTCCCCAATTTCATCAAAAGTAATTTCGTGCTCTCTATTTCCTGAGACAATTAAAAGAAGAACATGACGTGCTCCCTGAATATGATTATCATTCAATAATGGCGAGTCTAGGGCTCCTTGAATAGATTTTATAGCACGTTGAGATCCACTGGCTTTAGATGAACCCATAATGGCAGTGCCAGAGTCTTTTAAAACGGTCTTTGCATCCCGTAAGTCGATATTCACATTATAATGATGAGTTATCACTTCTGCAATTCCTTTTGCTGCAGTGGCTAATACTTCATCGGCTTTATTAAATCCCGTTTTAAATCCGAGATTTCCATAAACTTCACGAAGTTTATTATTATTTATTACAATTAATGAATCAACATGCTCTTTTAACTTTTCTATACCTGTCTCAGCTTGTCTCAAACGAAGTCCTCCCTCAAAGTGAAAAGGAACTGTTACAATACCAATTGTTAAAACACCCATTTCTCTCGCGGCTTTGGCAATAATAGGAGCCGCGCCGGTTCCTGTTCCTCCTCCCATTCCTGCGGTTATGAAAACCATTTTCGTGGTTGTTCCAAGGACTGATTGAATACTGCTGTAGCTCTCTATAGCTGCTTTCTCGCCAACGTCAGGATTGGCACCAGCACCAAGGCCTTCTGTTAAGTTCACGCCAAGTTGAACCTTGTTTTCAACGGAACTATATTCAAGAGCTTGAACGTCAGTATTACAAATAATAAAATCAACTCCTCGAATGCCTTGTGATTTCATGTAGTTCACAGCATTGGAGCCACCACCACCAACACCAATAACTTTGATCACTGATGATCTATGTTTAGGCATGTCAAAATCTAATGTATTCACTTCTTCCATAGTATTTTTTCAATCATCAATTAGTTCAATAAATTTGTCTACCCATCGTTTAAACCAGTCAGCTTGCTTTGGTGTTCTTGCAACTGGATCAACTTCTGATTTTTGCTCAACCTTTATATGTTCTAGAGAATCTTCTGTGGGGTCTTTAGTTTCCAAATGTTTTATTTCAGAAATTCCTTCTTGACTTGTTTTCGGATTTTCATCATTTTCTGAAGTGCTAAATTCTTCATCTCCTGTTTTTTCAAGCGGGTCCACAAAATTGATTTCTTTTCTGCTTGATAAGCCCTGCATTAGCAGTCCAACGGCTGTTGAGTAAATGGGTGAATTCAATTCTTTATCTACGGCTTCTTTTGAGGCAAGATGTTCATTTGGATAACCAATTCTTGTATCCATTCCTGTTAGGTATTCAACCAATTGTTTTATATGTTTAAGTTGACTTCCCCCTCCTGTAATAACAACACCTGCGATTAGCTTTTTTGAAGTTTGATCATGACCATAATTTTTAATCTCAGTAAATACCGCATTTATTATTTCTGTGCATCTAGCATGAATAATTCGGCTAAGATTTTTCAGACTTATTTCTTTTGGATCTCTTCCTCTCAATCCTGGAATTGAGACGATCTCAGTCTCTTTATTTTCCCCTGGCCAAGCGGAGCCAAATTTAATTTTCAATAGCTCAGCTTGTTTTTCAATTATGCTACACCCTTCTTTTATATCATTAGTAATGATATTGCCTCCATGAGGCACAACAGCTGTATGTCTAATTATACCGTCTTTGAAAATTGCGACATCTGTTGTACCGCCTCCAATATCAACTAGAACAACTCCTGCTTCTTTTTCCTCTTGGCTTAAAACAGCGTCTGCGCTGGCTAAGGGTTCGAGATTAACAGTGTGTAATTCAAGATTAGAGCTTTTTACGCATCTGGCTATGTTTCTAATACTTGTGATTTGACCAACGACGATATGAAATGTTGCTTCAAGTCTGCCGCCAAACATACCTCTTGGTTCTTTTATTTCTGCTTGTCCATCAACTTTATATTCTTGTGGTAGGACATGGATAATTTCTTCACCTGGCATCATTACCAATTTGTGGACGTTATCGGTTAAACGATCTAGGTCATAATCATTGATGACTGATTCCGCATCTTCACGGGTAACATAGTCACTATGCTGCAGGCTCCTTATGTGCTGTCCTGCTATGCCCACTGCAACAGAATTAATTTTTATCCCTGAGCTCGATTGAGCAGCCTGAATTGCTTTTTGAATCGAGTCTATCGTTTGAGTGATATTAACAACTACTCCTCTCTGTACTCCAAGGCTTAGTGCTGAGCCATGACCGATTACTTCGATTTTTCCTAAATCGTTTCTTCTTCCAATTAGCGCTACTATTTTTGTAGTTCCAATATCAAGTCCAACGGCGATCCTATTCATTTCCATATCTTAATTCTTGAGTTTGTAAACAACTTGCCCTTTGAATCGCAAGTCCAATTTTGATAATTTATCGATGTCATTATTTTGAAGTAGATACGCATAAGTAGCATTTGCTTTATGCGCTTTGTCGTCAAAAAAATCAGGTTTCCCCCATAATATTTCATGACTATGCCATTCAGGATTTAAAGTGTAATTGCCATTTTCATCTCTATGAATGGAGCTGACGCCATTTGGAAATGCTTCATGTTTAAAAAAGTTTTCTAAAAACTTGAGTGCTTCTAGTCTTGAAGTTGAGTCTTCAAATCCTGTTAAAACGGGTAGCTTATCTGATGCATGATCAGATAGTGGAAACAAATTACCATTCTTATCGAGATAGTTCATTTTTTTTTCGTTGATCATTCTTGCTATTGCTGACTTTTGAATAAGATTTATTTTAAGCAATCCTTCCCATGTTGAAAATACTTCTGCATCCAGTATGTGAGGGTGTTCACGCAATATTTCTTCCAACAATCCAATGTTGATTTCTTCTACTAATACACTATCGCCAAAAAGGTTAAATGAATCCAGAGTGTTATATAGGTCAAAAGGAATTATAAAAATTTGATTATCAGGTTGCTGAATGGATATTTGATACCCAGTAAATAATCGATTCTCCCTCATGAGAGTACCTTCCCCAAAGGCCCATATCATTCCTAATGAAACTATTACCCAGGTCAGTAATGTTATAATTAGTTTACTAACTCTCATTTTTTGTTTTGTTTTAAACAATCAATTATGCTGGGAACAAGACGATGGATATCACCAGCACCGGCAGTTATGTGAATATATTCTTTTTGATCACACAACCATTTAGTACCATTTTTAAATGATATTATATTTGATTTAGGAATGAGATGCACTAATTTTTCAGAACTTACTCCAGGAATCGGATTTTCTCTAGCACCATATATTGGTAGAATTCCTAGCATATCTATCTCAGAAAGTACTTCTTTAAAGTTTTCGATAAAATCTTGAGTTCGGGAGAATAAATGAGGTTGAAATAACATAGCTATTGGTTTACCCGGAAATATTTTTTTAACAGAATTAATTAACTTTTTTATTTCTGTCGGGTGATGCGCGTAATCATCAATGTATATGTTATCTCTATTATTTACTAATATTTCAAATCGACGCTTGACTCCTTTAAAGGTTTCTATTCCTTTTATTATATTCTCAGCAGACACTCCTACTTGGTAAGCTAGAGCCCCAGCAGCGATGGCATTCTCAATATTATGCTCCCCAGCCATTCCGGCATGAACATTTTTGTATCTGCTCCCATCTAGAATCAGATCAAAAAACTGAGACCCTTTATGAGATAAAATATTATCTGCTCCAAATTTGTGATCGCCTAATCCGTATGACTCACCTGATATAGTTTTGACCTCTTTATGGATAAAACACTTCTTAGATTTTTTCGCAAAATCTTCAAATGCTTTTTCTAATTGAGTTTGAGTTTTATAATAATCTAAATGATCAGGGTCCGTTGAGGTTATTACTGATACACTCGGTTCTAGATGTAAAAAAGATCTGTCAAATTCATCAGCTTCTACTATCGTGATGCCAGCTTCTCCTTCAAGGTAATTGCTCTCAAAGTTTTTACTTATTCCTCCAAAAAACCCTTGAACGGGTATCCCAGAATTACTTATTATCCATGCTAATAAGCAGGATGTTGTCGTTTTTCCATGAGTTCCTGCAACTGCAAGACAAACTCCTTGTTTAGATATGTATCCTAAAAGCTCCGCTCTTTTGATGATTTTCATCTTTTTATCTAAAGCATCAACAATCTGAGGATGGTTTTTTGAAATTGCAGGTGTATAAACAACTAGCTTTTCTGAATCATTTATAAAATTTGTTAGATCTTTTTGATAACGAATATCTGCACCTTCTGCTTCTAAAGATTTTGTGATATCACTTTCGATTGCATCATATCCGCTGACATCAATTTTCTTACTAAGAGCCCAACGAGCTAATGCAGACATCCCGATTCCTCCGATACCAATAAAATCAATGGATGAAATTTTTAATTTTTCCATAACCAATGATTTTCAAGTTGATTGAGGATTTCCGCCGCGGCATTTGGCTTTGATATATTTAAAGCATTAGATCTTAGTGATATAAGTTTCTCAGGATTATTCATGAGCTTGCTCACTATTAGCCCTAAGTCAGTTTCTGATTTTTTTTCATCAACAAAAATAGCTGCCTTCTGGTCAACTAAACTTTGAGCATTCTGGGTCTGGTGATCTTCTGCGACATTAGGAGACGGTATAAGAATAGCAGCGCATCCCGCGCAACAGATTTCACTAATTGTTCCAGCTCCAGCTCGAGAAACTACTATATCTGAAGCAGTATATGCTTGATCCATGTTTTTAATAAATGGCTCAATCTTTAAGTATTTGGAGTTGGATATTTCCCCACTTAATTCATCGATATAATAGGCACCACATTGCCATAGAATTTGAATTTTTTTATTTTCCCAAAGGTTTAAATTATTCTGAACACTGGTATTTATTGCTTTTGCGCCTTGGCTACCTCCAAGTATTAATATTAAAGGTAACTCAGGATTAAATCCCAAAAGAATTTTTGCATTGGCAGAATTTTGCTTATCCAAACCCTTTGATTTAATCTTAGCAATATTTTCTCTAACAGGATTTCCAGTTAAGTATATTTTTTTTTCTGAAAAAAACTTTTCCATTTTAGGATATGCAACACATATTATATGAGCTTTTCGACTTAAAATTCTATTTGTCCAGCCGGCAAGACTGTTTTGCTCTTGTATCATTGTAGGAATCCCTAATAATTGAGCAACAAATAAACTTGGCCCACTTACATAGCCTCCTGTTCCGACAACGGCATCTGGTCTTATTTTTTTTAAAAATTTAAAAACGGCGAAAATGCTGGAAATTAATTTTGCTGGAAGACCAATATTTTTCAGTAGAGATTTGCGTTGAAAACCGGCAATATTTATTCCAAATATTGGGAATCCAGCTTCTGGAATTCGTTCCATCTCCATTCTGCCATTAGCTCCAATGAATTGAATCAAAGCGTTGGGATATTTTTTAATAATTTCTTTTGCAATACTTACAGCAGGGAAAATATGGCCTCCTGTTCCACCTCCAGAAATTACTATTTTTGGACCTCTAGGCATTCCTTTGAATATTTAAAGATTCTATTTCCATATCTTGAAATATTCGAACATCTGGATCTACATTATCCCCATCACCTCTGCCTCTGCTTACCGAGAGTATTATGCCAATAGCAATGCAAGTCATCCAAATAGATGATCCTCCTGCACTTATCAATGGAAGGGTTTGGCCGGTAACAGGCAATAAGCTTGTTGCTACAGCCATATTTATCATCGCTTGGAGACAAATGGAGAAACTGAGACTAATAACGATTAGTCGTCCAAATAAATCTTTTGCTCGTCTTGTGACTCTAACGCATGCTAGCATAAACCACAAATACATCAACAAGATAGTAGAGCCACCTATTAAACCATATTCTTCAACAATTGTCGCATAAATAAAATCGGAATTGTTTTGGGGTAGAAAATGCTTATGAAGCCCCCTTCCTGGGCCCATTCCAGTAATTTTTCCCTCTGCAATGGCCGTCATTGCTATATTCATTTGATAGTTTTCATTGTCCTGAATGGGTGACGCGAATGTCTCTATTCGGCTTATCCAAGTGTCTACTCTGTTAGGCATTATATCTGGAAATGCCTTGGCGGTAATCACGAAAGCCGAGAGTAGTATTACTCCTAATCCAAGTATTTTGGCTAAATGTTTATAATGATATCCACCTATGAATAATAGAATCATGGCATTTGCGAATATTAGGATTGCAGTTGAAAGATTAGCGGGGAGAACAAGGCCAGATATTATAAAAATTGGCCATAACAAAGTTTTAAATGAATCTTTAAATTTCCAATCTCCTTCTTTTTTGGATAATGTTCTAGAAAGAAAGATTAGTAGTGCAACATTCGCTAATGCGCTAGTTTGAAAGCTCATTCCAAATACATATATCCATCGGCTTGAATTCGCTCCACCCAGAGTAGATCCTTGCGCGATTGTAAAAACAAGTAATACAATACTTGTCCAGAGAATTAAAGGTGAAAGTGGTCCTCTCCAAAATCGGTAAGGGATTCTATGAGTTAGGATAGCCAGCAAAAGACCGAAGCCGACATGAATCATATGCATTCCTAGACTGGTGCTGGCGCTGAAGACTGGTAAAAAAGAGAAAACCGCCAAAAGCATAGTTATGACCCATATTTGAGTGCTACCTTGAAAAAGACGATTAAAGATTTCCATTCAATTAGAAAGTATTATAATTTGCGAACCGCAGATTTAAATTGATTTCCCCGGTCTTGATAGTTTTTAAATAGGTCAAAGCTTGCGCAGCATGGAGATAGAATAACGGTTTCTCCCTTTGATGCAATCTGATAGCTGGTTTTGACAGCGTCATCCATGTTTTCTACTTCGGCAAAATGTTCAACACTTTCCGCGAAGGCATTTCGAATTTTTGAAACATCAGTTCCAATTACAACAATGGCTTTTACTTTTTTTTCTACCAATCCAAATAGTTCAGAATAGTCATTTCCTTTATCAACCCCTCCTACAATCCAAATTGATTTCCCACTAATGCTTTCAAGGGCATAGTAAGTAGAGTTGACATTTGTGGCTTTGCTATCATTTATAAATTGGATTCCATGTATAGTGCCAATATTTTCCATTCTATGCTCTAGCCCTTCGAAATCTGCTAATGATTCTCGAACCATTTCACTTCTGACATTAAGGAGTCTGGCGGATAGGCCTGCGGCAAGTGCATTATATGTATTGTGTTTGCCTTGTAAAGCAAGATCTTCAATTTTCATGATATCATTATTTTTTGTGATCATTATTAAATGTGAGCTTTCAACAAATGCTCCTTGACTTGGAGCATCAATAGGTGTAGATGTATAAATAGGATAAAGGGTTGCGTTTACTGAGTTTAATCTTGATTTTATAATTTCATCTTCAGCATAGAAAAGGAAACTATCATCTTCATTTTGGTTTGTGGTAATTTTAAATTTTGCTTCTGCATAATCTTCAATTGATTTGTAGCGATCGAGATGGTCATTGGTAATGTTGCTTATTACTGCAATATTTGGTCTGAAAGTTGGGCAATCCTCTAACTGGAAACTAGATACTTCTAAAACATAAACATCTACTGGATTTCCAAGGAGTAGTCTTCCAGCGCCTACTCCAATATTTCCACCTAAATAAAAATTTGTTTTATTTTTTGATAGAATTTCACCAATCAAAGTTGCTATTGAGGTTTTTCCATTTGTCCCTGTGATGGCAATAACTTTCGATTTTTCAGGTTTATTTCTAAAAAACCATTCGATGTCCGACCAGATAGGGATTCCGGCTTTTCTAATATTTTGGATTATCGAAATATTTGATCTAATACCGGGACTTTTAATTATCGCATCAGAATTAAGCAATTTGTCTAGGCTGTGCTGGCCTTCTTCAAAAGAAATTCCAGCCTCTATTAATTCGATTCGATTTGAGAGTGCAAGTTTCCCCTTTTCGGATAGAAAAACATTGATATTTTTCTCTTTGCCAAGCAGAGCTGACGCTACGCCGCTTTCGCCCCCCCCAAGAATGCCTAGCTGAAACACCTCATTCATAATTAGCGAAGCTTCAATGTTATTAATGTGAAAATGGCTAGAAAAATACCTAGAATCCAAAATCTAGTAGCAATTTTAGATTCATGAATACCTTTTTTCTGAAAATGATGATGGAGAGGTGACATGAGGAATACTCGTTTGCCAATTCCTGATTGTTTTTTAGTATACTTAAAATAGCTGACTTGAATAATAACACTTAAATTTTCGATAAGAAATACTCCGGCTAGTATTGGTATTAAAAGTTCTTTTCTTATCGCAATTGCAAATACTGCGATTATCGCACCTATGGAAAGGCTCCCTGTGTCTCCCATAAATACTTGTGCCGGGTAGGTGTTATACCATAGAAAGCCTATGCATGCACCAATGAAGGCAGCAGCAAAAACTACTAATTCTCCAGAATTTGGGATGTACATTATATCTAAGTAGCTCGCAAAAACAACAGAACCACTTACATAGGCCAGAATTGCAAGTGTAAATGCTATTATAGCTGATGTGCCACCTGCTAACCCGTCGAGTCCGTCTGTTAAATTCGCTCCATTGCTAACTGCGGCAATTATAAAGATCACTACAACAATAAAAATTAGCCAACTATATTGATGCAGACCCAGCCAATCAAGAAGTTTCACGTAATCAAATGTTGCGTCTTTTAAAAATGGTATTGTGGTTTTCAATGACTGTTCAGCATGGCCAAAAACTGGTGCGCTTTTAGCACTTTCCCCGTATAGTTGTATCTGTGAATCAATTGGTACTTCTTCTTTCATTTTGACATCGGGGTGGAATACCAGAACACACCCAACTATAATTCCAAGTGTTATTTGACCTATTATTTTAAAATAGCCTCTTAAGCCCTCTTTGTTCTTTTTAAAAACCTTTATATAATCATCGGCAAATCCTATTGCTCCCATCCAAACGGTTGTTAGTAGAAGTAGTTTAATATAAATGTTACTGAGATCCGCAAATAATAGTACCGGTATTACTATTGCTGATAGAATTATTAATCCCCCCATTGTTGGAGTTCCTGCTTTCTCTAATTGACCATCTAATCCAAGATCTCTAACACTTTCACCTATTTGTTTTCGCTTTAAAACATCGATAAGTCTTTTTCCGAGAATTAAACTTATTGTTAAGGCTCCAAGAATTGCTAATGCTGCCCTAAAAGTGAGAAATTGGAATAGTCCAGCTCCGGGAAAATTAAGCTTGTCAAGAAATATGAATATATCGTAAAGCATAATTTTAAGTTTGAACTTCTGTTAGTAAGGTTTTTAAAATGATTAAATCATCAAATGGTATTTTTTCTCCTTGAATTTCTTGGAATTTTTCATGCCCTTTTCCTGCTAATAGTATTATATCATTTGGATTTGCATTTTGGCAGGCGAGCCTAATTCCTTGACTTCTATCCACAATTGAGATGCAATATTTTTTGTCTGGCTTCTTTAGGCCATCCTCCATATCTCTTAGAATTTTTTCAGCTGATTCTGATCTTGGATTGTCAGATGTTAAAATGACATAGTCACTTAACCTGGATGCAATGGAAGCCATTTGTGGTCTTTTACCTTTATCTCGATCACCACCGCACCCCACTATAGTTATTATTCTTTGGGGTGGCTTTCGGAATTTTTGTAGAGAGGAAAGAATCTTTTCCAAGGCATCTGGGGTATGAGCATAGTCTATTATTCCAGTAATCCCTTTAGGACCTTCGATTTTTTGGAAACGACCACTTACGGGATTTAAAGCACTTATTATCTTTAATGCTTCATCCGCATTCATTCCCAATTCGATTGCAGCTCCATAAACTGCACACACATTATAAACATTGAAATCTCCAATTAATTTCATCCAACATTCTCGCTGGTTTATGCTAATTAGAGTTCCGCCAATATGACTCTCTAAAACCCTTGCTTTGATATCGGACTCTCTCGCTATTCCATAGGATATTTTTTTTGCTTTGCTATCCAAAATCATTGTTTCACCGTACTTATCATCCCGATTCACTAATGCAAAAGCCGAGGAACTTAGATTGTCAAAAAGTAATTTTTTTGCAATGACATAATTATCAAGGGTTTTATGATAATCAAGATGATCTCTGCTGATATTTGTGAAAATCCCACCTCTAAAACGAATTCCCGCAACACGGTTTTGTACTAGACCGTGTGAGCTTACTTCCATGAACACAAGCTTGCAACCTGCATTAACCATATCCGATAAATGTCTTTGAATGTCCCAAGCGTCAGGTGTTGTATGCGTCGCGGGATAATTTTTGTTGTGAATTGATATCTTCACAGTTGATATTAATCCACTTTTTACGAGATTATTTTCAAAAAGTTGATGTAATAAATTTGCTGTTGTTGTTTTTCCATTAGTTCCAGTTATGCCAATAATATTTAAATTTTCTGAAGGTCGACCAAACCAATTTCCAGCAATTATCGAATAAGCTTCAGAGGTTGATTTGACTTGGATATATGTAATTTCTGAATTCGTTTCTTTTGGTAATTTCTCGCATAGAATAGCTATGGATCCATTTGTTATAGATTCTTTAATGAAGTGATTCCCATCTTTTTTGGTTCCTAGGATTGCTATAAATAAGCTGTCTTTTTTTACGGAACGAGAATCACATGTGACACTATTAATAGCTACTAAAGTTGATCCCAGTATATCAATAATGGAAACACCGTACAGTATGTCTTTTAATAGCTTCATCCTAGTCTAATATGAATTTTTTTATTCTGGAATTCAGAATCATAACTGAGTACATTCCCATTCCCATGAAGTGTTATTTGCCATCCATTTTCTTCGTAGAGTTGAATCGCGTCTGACACTTTCCATCCTATGATATTAGGCATTTCTCCTAATTCAAGTTTTTGAACTGCGATATTGTAATTAGAGATTCTCTTCTGTTCGTTATTTTTAGCCATATGATTTATAGCGTCACCCCAATAGCCTTTAGGAGGTATTTCAGTTTGAGGTGTCATTTTATGAATTGCCATAGCGATATCTCGAAAAACGGGTGCAGCAACAATATTTGCATAATACCCTGCTGATATTTCAGGACGGTTTATAACTACAATACAGGAGTACTTTGGTGACTTTGCTGGGAAATATCCGGCAAAAGATGCTTGATAACCTAAGGTTTCTGGTTCCCAATAGTCTATTTGACAAGTGCCTGTTTTTCCCGCCATATCTAATGAATCTGTATATATATTTCTGGCAGTACCTCTTTTGACAGCTTTTTCGAGTAAATCTTGAATTTGAAGTATGTTTCTTTCTGAAGCTATTGAGGGGTGCATGACTTGTGTTTGATTGTTTTTAACCATCACCCCTTGGTCTCTAGTCCCTTCCCAAAGTGTGGGTCTCACCATTCTTCCATTATTAGCTATTGCGTTGTAAAATGTTAGTATTTGAAGGGGTGTACTCTCAATTCCATATCCGAAAATCATCCATGGTAATGTTAATCCATTCCATCTTTTATCCTCAGGATGTGGAATGTAGGGCTTACTTTCGCCGGGGATTCTAATTGCTGTAATATCTGCTAAGCCAATCTGGTACATTCGATCGATAAAATCTTCAGGTGTTTTTGAGTATTTCGAATAAATAGCCTTAACGATGCCTGTATTTGATGATAATTCTAGCGCTCTTCCCAGTGATATTATTCCGTAACCTCCTCGCTTTGAGTCTTTCACTTTTTTGCCATAAATTACATATTCACCACCTCGGGTATCCATTTTTTGTGCAGTATCTACTTTCCCATCTTCTAATGCTACAAGAAGTGAGGCAACCTTAAATGTGGACCCAGGTTCTGACTTCTCCCAAACTGCATAATTTCTTAATTCGCGATAATTTGGATTTGATTTTGTTTTTCCAAGATTTGAAATTGCCTTTATTTTCCCCGTAGCAACTTCCATCACCACGACGCAACCGTGATCTGCATCATATTTTTTTAATTGATGAATAAGTGCTTTATGTGCAATGTCTTGAATTCTTGAATTTATAGTAGTCACAATATCTTGACCATTTATAGGTTGGTTTGAGTATTCGCTGTCTATTGGCTTCCATTGATCCCCGCCTAGATTTTGCATCCATCGTTTACCATTATGACCCTTTAGTGTCTCGTTAAATGAAGACTCTAAGCCTACCTGGGACGCGCGGTTATAGCCAATGGTCCTTTCAGCAAGCAGCCCTAAAGGAATTAATCTTGTATGACGCTCAAGTGTGATTAGGCCCGTTTTGTATTTATTCCCTTTAAAAAGTGGTATCTGACTTACTTGACGATAATCAGAATAGCTTAAGTCTTTAGCGAGAAGAGCATATCTCTTTTTCGTAGAAAAAGTTTTTCTTAGATACTTTTCCCAGCTTTTATTTGAACGATTTCCTGGAAGTAAACGAGATAAGGCCATACTAGTCTTGTTTATTTGCGAATTAAACCTTTGAGGGTTTACAATAGCCGCATCCCATCTCAATTCATAAACGGGCATAGATGTCGCTAATAGTTGCCCATCATTTGAATATATATTACCTCTGCTTGCTGGCACTTCGCGCTCTTGAATTACTTTTTGCCTAGCTGATGCAATTAGGTCTGGCCCAAGTGATAGTGATATGAAAAAGAGTCTACACAGTATGGTAAACGTGAAGACTCCAGTAAAAATAACTAGCCAAGCCATTCTACGAATACTAGGTTCGTATTGATTATTCATCATTAGGCTTTTTAATTGATATTGGGGCTTGACTCATCGCTATCAGACCAAGTTTCTCTGCGCGTAATTGGACCGATGATTCTTGTCCCATTTTCATGAGTTTAGATTTAGACTCTAAATATTGACTTTCTAACTCGTTTATCTCAACTGTCATTTTAGATATAGTTCGGACATTCGACTCAGCTCTATGAGCCGCCCAGATTTGAATAAGAGCTAATGCAGTTGCGTAAAGAACAAAAGGTAAATTTTTCAATATTATCGGGTGGCCAAAGAAGCTACCCCTCAATATTTCCTTAAGGGCTCCAATGCGTCTTTGGTTAAGGAATTTCATGTGGTTAATTCCTTTTTTTCCGCAGCACGTAATTTTGCTGATCGCGAGCGGGGATTGGCTAATATTTCCTCATCCCCTGGGACTATTGCTTTTCTTGTGACGAGTTTAAATGGAGTAAGGCGGTTGCCATATTCATCTCTTTCAGCCTCTCCTTTGAGTTTGCCTTCTCGAAAATATAATTTGACTCTTCTGTCTTCAAGACTATGATAAGAAATCATTACAAATCTACCTCCAGTTGAAAGCAACTCTTTACCTTCTTCAAGTAATTTTTCTAAAACTTCAAGCTCTCTATTTACAGATATTCGTATAGCTTGAAAAACTTTAGCAAAAACCTTTTCGCCTTTTCTTCCATGTGGTTCTATGATATCCAATAATTCTCTAGTAGTGAGAATTGGTGACTGAATTTGAGCGTTCAAGATAATTTGAGCTAATTTTTTCGGTCGACTCACTTCTCCGTAAGTAGCAAGTGCATGTATTAATGAGTATTCATCTATTTCCGATAGCCATTCTGCTGCAGATTGACCTGTTCTTGGATTCATTCTCATATCTAAGGGGCCATTACCGCGAATGGAAAACCCACGCTTTTCGATATCAAATTGATGCGAGCTAACTCCAAGATCTGCTAATATGCCATCTGCTTTGTCCACATTGTGCAGCTTCAAGAATCGCCTGAGATGTTCGAAATTGTGAGGGATTAAAGTAAATCTTTCATCTTCTAACTTATTCTCTAAGGCATCGGGATCTTGGTCAAATCCAAAAAGTTTGCCCTTGGAACTTAATTGCTTTAGTATTGATTCACTATGACCACCTCCGCCAAATGTTGCGTCGACATAAATCCCATCTGGATTAATGGAAAGAAGGTCTACTGACTCTTTTAAAAGGACCGGGTTATGATATGACATTAGAGTTTGGTTCTCCCATTACTTCTTCCGTTAATTTTGCAAAATCAGTATTTTCAACACTCACAGCTTTTTCATAATCTGATTGATTCCATATTTCAAGTCCGAAAGGAGTCGCGCTAAAAACAATGGTATTTTTAAGATTTGCAAAATTTATCAAATCTTTTGAAATTAAAATGCGCCCGGAAGAGTCCATTTCGACTTGTTTTATGCCAGCATGAAATATTCGAATAAACTCATTATTCCTTTGTACGAATCGATTTAATTTTTTTATCGAGTTAGTTAGATCAATCCACTCTTTCTGAGTATGTAGCTCTAAGCATTTACTAAAGACGCTTCTTTTTAGAACAAACCCAGCAGCTCCAATAGATATCAACTGTTTCTTTAGGCTAGACGGAACAGAGACACGCCCTTTCGCATCCATTTTGCATTCATATACACCTAGTAATTCCATTGTCGTTTATTATATTCTTGTATCAAAAATACCCATTTTCCCCACTATTTCCCACAAATACCCACAAAAGTTAATAACTTTTAAGGATTAGTTCAATTGCCAGTATATCAGGTAGATATAAAACAAGATGGCTATGGTCTTTGGAATGCTTATCTTCGCTCACAATTGAGTTTCAAAATTTAATTAAGATGCCAGAATTAAGAAAAGAAGGAAAATTCGAGTTCAAAATTTCCGGAGAGGGTACTCCGATTATTTTTCTTCACGGTTTGATGGGTACTTTGGGCAATTTCGATGCTCAAGTTGATTTTTTTGCAAAAGCGGGATATCAAGCTACCGTTCCTGCATTACCTCTTTACAGCATGCCTTTGGTAGCAACTAACGTAAAAAACTTAACTCGATTCGTAAAATCTTTCATGGATCATATGGGATACGAGAAGGCTTTTCTAGTCGGTAATTCGTTAGGGGGACATATCGCACTGATGATGCAAAAATTATATCCTGATAATGTTCAGGGTCTTATTCTTGCCGGGAGTTCCGGTTTGTATGAGTCTGCAATGGGAAATTCTTATCCAAGACGTGGTGATCGTGATTATATCGCAGAGCGAATTAGGGATGTATTTTATGTAAAAGAAGTTGCTACTGAAGAGTTAATTGATGAGGTATTTGCTACAGTTAATGATAGGAATAAGGCAATCAAAACCTTGGCTATTTCTAAAAGTGCTATTAGGCATAATATGGCCAATGAAATCAAAGAATTCAAGGTGCCTACATGTATAGTTTGGGGTAGACAAGATGAAGTTACACCACCTGAAGTTGCTGATAAATTTAAGAACCTCATGCCAAATTCTGAACTATATTGGATTGATGAATGTGGACACGCAGCTATGATGGAACGTCCAGAAGAATTCAATACAATAATTCAAAAATGGCTAAACAAATTACTGTCAAATTAGATCCCCCAATTAAGGCAGAATTTGTTAAATCTGCATCTCGGACTTCTGAATGTCCTAAAATTTCAGTTCCTGAATTTGCTTTTATCGGGCGATCCAATGTTGGTAAATCCTCATTAATAAATTGTTTGGCTAATAATTCTGGTTTGGCTAAAATTTCAGGTAGACCCGGAAAAACTCAGCTTATTAATCACTTTACAATGGATGCAGGATTATGGTCTTTAGTTGACCTTCCCGGTTATGGTTATGCAAAAGTTAGCAAAGTACAACGAGAGATTTTCTCTAAAATGATTAGTCATTATTTAAAGAATAGAAGGAATCTAGTTAATGTTTTTGTTTTAATTGATGGCCGACTCGAGCCTCAGAAAAAGGATATAGATTTTATTCGTAATCTGGGAGAGTGGAGAATACCGTTTTCTCTCGTTTTTACCAAACTAGATAAATTATCAAGTAGTGCATTTGGTAAAAATCAGGCGGCATTTAAGAGAAAGATGCTTCAAGAGTGGGAAAATATTCCTCCAATGTATTTAACAAGTGCAGAAACAGCTTTGGGTCGAGTTGAATTAATTGAATCAATAAGGAAATTGACACTTGAGTTATCTCCTCTTTTATTGGAAGAAATTAATAATTCTGAAATAAGCCTAGGATAACTGAAAAATCTCGTTACCCGATAAGTTTTAATTTCTCTGCGAAATATTTAGCAAAATCCCGCATATCCTCAGACATCTCGTCTTCATTGGTTGATCGTTGAAAACCGTCTGCCATGGCGAGTAAGGTTTGATGATAGAATTTCTTCATATCATCTACCATCATATTCTTAGTCCAGAGATCAATTCTTAGAGTGTCTTTAGTTTCTTCATCCCAAACAGATAGCATAAATGCATTTGCTTTTGATTTTTTGATACCTCCATCTGGAGCAGACCATTCTATACTTGTTGGGATTTTATTCACATCAAGTTCAATGTCAAGATTGATTTTTGAATTCATAAAAAAATATTTAAGGTCTGTAGCCAGATTTTTGAAGGATCAAATTTACGTTGTCGTCAGCCATAATTTCTGATAAATCTAGTTCGGGGTTTTGAGACCAATAGTTTTGAAGAATTCGCCAACCAAACCAAGCTCCTGCTTGTCCTGGGATCATTTGATCATTTGAAGTTGTAAATGCACTAAATGGAGCAGGTTCAATGAGTTTTCTTTTTAAATCAAAAGAGGTATTAAAAAGCCATTTCTTTTTTAATAATATTTTCCATAGAGAAACTTCATTATCAATCATGAATTGATTTTGAATAACATTCATATTTAGTGCTTTTTGAGCTTCAGATTCACCTAAAATAGTTTGAAGAAATAATATACTTTTCCCTGAATTGATCATTTTAGCTAACAATGATGAATTGTTTTGAATTCTTGGTATGTGATATTTACTTAATGAACGGAATAGTTCAATAATTACTTGATCCGAATCATGCCTTGGAAGCTGATACTTTGCCTCTCTAGCATATAGGGGATGATCCCTTCCTAGATATCTGTCCCATGGAATAAAAAAATGCATTGGCCCCTCAAGTATCCAAAACTTTTCATTTCGACTTATGTATGTATAAATATCAAATTCTTTTGCTTTATCCTGATATCTCAATTTATATTGAGATATACCATAGTTCACATCCGATCTAAATGCCTCAAGAGGCATACGAGACTTTAAAGCATCTTTAAATAGGGCTTGAACTTCTGGATCTAACAAATAGGGGGGGAGATCTTTCTTCCAGTTAGAGGAGCTATCAGAATCAAAGAAAATTGCGGGATGTCGATATTGCATTTGCTCAAGCTTTTTAAACATATTAATCGAATCTAAACCTAATACAGAATCTGAAAAATGAATAATATTTACTTGATTTTTGAGAGTCGGTCCAGGGATTTGTTCCCATGGATTCACTTGACAAGAATTTAGTGAGACTATTATGCCAAATAAGAGTATTATTTTTGAAAAAAATTTAAACATCACATCAAAAGTACTTATCTGAAAATGAACCTTAGCCAAATTGATAAACATATAGTAAGTTGGCTATCTGATTATGCCAAGTCTTCTGGAGTAAGGGGATTTATTGTTGGAGTATCTGGAGGTGTCGATTCAGCATTGACATCTTGCTTATGTGCTTCAACTCAACTTGAAACCCATTTATTAGAATTGCCTATTCATCAGACGATGAGCCAGTCTGTGAGAGCATCTAATCATATGAAAAAATTAAAAGAATCATATAGTAATGTGAAGATTAATCAAATAGATTTGTCCACAGTTTTTGATACGTTTGTTTCAACATTAAAACTTAATAAAAATTATAATACTGATCTCTCACTTGCAAATGCTCGAGCTAGAATACGCATGACATCCTTATATGCATATGCTCAAAACCATGATTTACTGGTTGTTGGAACTGGAAATAAAATTGAAGATTTCGGAGTGGGATTTTACACAAAATATGGAGATGGGGGCGTAGATATAAGTCCAATTGCTGATTTATTTAAATCTGAAGTATTTGAATTAGCAAAATATAAAGGAGTTTCTCAAACTATTTTAGATGCAGCTCCCACAGACGGTCTGTGGAAAGATGAAAGAAATGATGAAGATCAAATTGGAGCAACTTACCCAGAACTTGAAGTGGCTATGAAATGGGTAATCGAGAAAAATTGGAATCCGTTAAAGGATGATATAAATAATATTTTAGAAAGTAATCTGAAAAAGAGAGAAAAAGAGGTT